>JAKSQG010000165.1 GCA_024404275.1 Clostridia bacterium
GGAGGTACTGGCGGAGCCGTCGGTAACACCGGTTGTGCCGGCAGTGGTGCCGACAAGCAGGATGGGCAGCGGGTCATGTGCCCATGTGCCGCTGTAGAAAGCGCTTTCATCCAATTCGGGGTTGGCGGCAAGGACAGCGGCTGCCTTGGCGGCATCCATGACGGAACCGCCGCCGATACCGATGACAAACTCCGCGTTTGCCGCAGCGCCCTCCCGCCCTGCGGCCATGCAGTCGCTGAGCAGCGGATTGGCGGTGATGCCGTCAAAGAGATGATAATCGATCTGAAATTCCCGCAGGACAGCCAGCACATCTGCCAAAGCGCCGCTTTTGACGGCGGCGTTTTTGCCTGTGAGGAGGAGGCAGCTACGGCCGAGGCGGAAGCACTCTTTGTGCGCGGAAACGGCGTTTTCACCAGCAAAAATGTGTACAGGCAGGGAATAGGACAGCATGGTGCTCCTTTCAGCGGGCAATCAGCGCCGCCAGATCCTGCAGAGCACGTTCGCTCTCGGGAACATCGGTGTTCTGACTGACAAAGCAGAAGACACGGGGAGAAGCGGCATAAATGATGCCTACATCGTGGGTGATGCCGTCATCCTCGCCGGTCTTGTGCGCGCAGCGGATGCCCTCGCTGTGCAGATAGAAAGGCATTTTGCCGTTAAGACGCTGATTGGACAGCGTGCGCAGCATCTGCGCGGAGGCGTCTGCGCTGACGATCTCGCCGCGGAGCAGCTTTTCAAGGAAAATGCCGCAATCACCCGCGGTGATGTAATTCTGGATGCCCTGGGCGGAAAGCGCCGGCTCAAACAGGCGGCGGTTCAGACGGGTGTTTTTGAGCCCGAGACTGTCGATCATGCGGTTTACGTTATCAATGCCGAGACGGTCGATCAGCATGTTGGTGGCGGTGTTGTCGCTGAGGATGATCATCAGCGTGACAAGGTCGCCCCATTGCAGGGTGATACCCGGATGCAGATAGGTGATAGCGCCGCAGGAAGGAAGGCATTTTTCGGGCGGTACGGTCAC
This sequence comes from Clostridia bacterium, assembly GCA_024404275.1. Taxonomy (GTDB): domain Bacteria; phylum Bacillota; class Clostridia; order Christensenellales; family Aristaeellaceae; genus SFMI01. Next base: position 1,022 of record JAKSQG010000165.1, read on the forward strand.
ATCCTCGGCAAAATCAAAGAGGCGGGCTTCCGCCTGACGATACGCTTCTGCCATGATGAACAGCTTGATGACGCTGGCGGCGATGACGGGGCTGTCGGGGTTGTGTGCCCATGTTTCGCCCGTGGCGGTATCGTGGATGTAAACGCCGACGGTGCCGGAAAGCCCGGAAACCGTACTTTCGAAGGCGGTTTTGTCAAACATTCGCTTCACTCCCTTCACCGGATTATTGTAGCATTTCAGGCGTATCCCGTCAACGCGACATTTTGTATTGATTCAAAATATGTTATGTGATATAATGCAAAATGAATTTTATAAAAGGTGACAATGGAATGCGTTTTTATATCAGTCCCAATCTGTCCTCGCCTGAGCGACAGGGGCATGCAGAAAGGATTATTCATCTGCTGGAGGATCGCTTTCATGTAGAATGCTGCTTTTCGCAAAAAAGCAGTCAGCAGCTGGGAAGGACCTTCCGGACGGAGAATACGCCCGATACCTGTGACCTCATTTGCGCCATCGGCGGCGACGGTACGGTGCTGCGTGCTTCCCGGAAAGCGTTGGAATACAACAAAGCTCTGCTGGGCATTAACGCCGGACGGCTGGGATATCTGTGTGCGCTCGGCGCGGCGGAGTTGGAAACGGCAGCGACCGATTACTTTGAGCAGCTGACGCCCTCCATGCGCGGTATGCTGCAGTTTGAGTGCGGCGGTGTACGCCATACCGCTCTCAACGATGTGGTTTTTTTCAAGCATGACTTTGGCACCACGGTGACGCTTTCGGTCACACAGGGCGGGGTCGATATCGGTCACTGGCGGGCGGACGGATTGATCGTCTCCACCCCGACGGGTTCCACAGCGTATAACCAATCCGCCGGCGGTCCCATGGTGGACCCGGCAGTGGATTGCTTTGTGCTGACGCCCATTTGCCCGCACATGGGCAGCTCGCCTTCGGTCATCGTCAGTCCGGAAACGCCGCTGGTTGTGAAGGTAAAGGAAGGCCCCGGTATTTTTGCGGACGGTGCCTTTGCCGGCACGGCAGAGGGACAGATTATTGTTTCCAGAACGGAAAAGAGGCTAGCCCTGCTGCTGCCGCCCAGCGTGAAGCATGTGCTGCCCAGAAAAGCATAACAGATAAAGATCGCGTATGACCATCATGTTCGCACCGCCGGAAGCGGTGTGTGACGGCTTCGGAATCCGATGAATGCAAGCAGGTTACCTGCTTTGATGATATTTTTAGGAGGAATAACCATGAAAAAGGGCGATACGGTACTTGGAAAATTCCGTCAGGATGACGATCAGAAACGCGATTACAGTGGCAAAAAGATCAGAGTGGGCATTATCGGCACGGGCTGGATCGCGGAAGCTCATATCGAGCAGTACAAAAAGCTTCCCGATGTGGAACTGGTGGCCATGGCGGACCTGATCC
>JAKSQG010000166.1 GCA_024404275.1 Clostridia bacterium
ATTGTGTCCCACGGCGACCTGCTCAGCGTGTTCAACACAATGTTTCTGGGGCTGGACGTCACCGCCATTGACCGCTTTGAGCTGTTCGGGCTGGCGGGCGGCGTATCCTTTCTGCAGGTGAATGACGAGGGCAAGCGCTTCATCCGGCGGCTGAGCGATACATCTTTCATGCAGCCCGTTCTTTGACAATCGTCCATTTTCTGTGCTATACTTTTTTTCAAATTGTGCTTTGGAGGAAACCAAACCATGAGTTCTCAGGTCGTTTTTACCTCTTTCCGCTGCCCCGGCAATGAGTGCCTGACCGAAAAGCTGATCCGTCTGGTCAAGACTGCCGGTCTGGATAAGATTGATATGAAGGGCAAGTTTGTTGCCGTCAAGACCCACTTTGGTGAGCCCGGCAACCTCGCCTATCTGCGCCCCAATTATGCCCGTGCCCTGTGCGATTACATTGCCTCCAAGGGCGGCAAGCCTTTCCTGACCGATTGCAACACGCTGTACACCGGTCCGCGTGTCAACGCGCTCGATCACCTGTCCGCCGCCTATCAGAACGGCTTCAACCCCTTCGCCACCGGCTGCCATGTGATTATTGCCGATGGTCTCAAGGGTGATGATGAGGTCGCCGTGCCCGTGGGCGGCGAGTATGTGCAGAATGCCTACATCGGCCGTGCCGTGATGGATGCCGATATCGTCATCTCCCTCAACCATTTCAAGTTCCACGAGTCTGCCGGCTTCGGCGGCGCGCTCAAGAACCTCGGCATGGGCTGCGGCAGCCGCAAGGGCAAAAAGGATATGCACGCCAGCGAAAAGCCCGTCGTCGATGCCGCGAAGTGCGTGGGCTGCGGCACCTGCACCAAGTTCTGCGCTCACGGCGCCATCACGGTCGACAAGACCGCCTATGTCGATGCCACCAAGTGCGCCGGCTGCGGACGCTGCATTGAAAAGTGCCCCGTCAAGTGCGTGCACCCCATGGAGGACCGTGCCAACGAGATCCTCTCCCGCAAGATCGCGGAGTACACCGCCGCCGTTGTCCGCGGCCGTGAGTGCTTCCACATCACCCTCGCCTGCGACATCTCTCCCTACTGCGACTGCTACAACATCAACGATGTGCCCGTGGTTGAGGATGTGGGCATGTTTGCCTCCTTTGACCCCGTTGCCATCGATCAGGCGGCGCTGGACAAGGTCAACGCCATGATGCCCAAGCATGACAGCCTGCTCTACAGCCGCAACAAGCGCGTTCCCGGCGATCATGCCGTGTCGCTGCACCCCGATACCGATGGCACCGCCGCCCTCGATCAGGCGGAAAAGCTGGGTCTGGGCACCCGCGATTACCTGCTGACCGAAATGAAGTAAACGCACTTCCCGCCGTCCCCACGGACGGCGGTTTTTTTCAGGAAGGATGCATCCATCAATGAAAAAACACGCGGCGTATGCCGCCTTTATCGCTTCCATGCTCATTTTCGGCACGGTGGGGCTTCTGCGCAGGGCGCTGCCCGTACCCTCGGGGCTGCTCGCCTTTGTGCGCGGAGGGCTCGGCGCGCTGTTCATCCTGCTGTTTGCGCGCCTTACGGGGCGAAAGCTCTTCCACGGCATCGGGCGCAAAAAGGTGCTGGGGCTCATCGTCATCGGCGCCGTGATGGGCGTCAACTGGATACTCCTGTTTGAGGCGTACAATTACACCTCGGTCTCCACCGCGACGCTGTGCTATTATATGCAGCCCGTCATCCTGATTCTGGTGTCGCCGCTTTTGTTCAAGGAAAAAATGACCGTCCGCAAGGCGCTGTGCGCCGCGGCAGCCGTCCTTGGCATGGTGCTGGTATCGGGCGTGACAGAGGGCGCCGTGACAGGGCAGCTGGGCATTCTGCTGGGTCTTGCCGCCGCCGTGTTCTATGCCGGCGTGGTCATTTCCAACAAGCTGCTGCCTGTGCCCGACCCGTATGAAAAGACCTTCTGGCAGCTGCTCGGCGCCGCGTGCGCCATGGTGCCCTATCTGCTGCTGACGGGCGGGTTTGTGCTGCCGCAGTTGGATGCAATCGGCGTCCTGCTGCTGCTCACCGCGGGTCTTGTTCACACGGGGCTGGCGTATGTGCTCTATTTCGGCGGTCTGCCGCACATTCCCGCCTTCTCTGCGGCGGTACTGAGCTACATCGATCCCGTATCGGCGCTGCTGCTTTCCGCGCTCTTCCTCGGGGAAGTGCTGACCGTTCCCGCGCTCATCGGCTCCATTCTCATCATTGCCTCCGCGGCGCTCGCGTAGGGACGGGGACGGAAGTAACGGGGGATGCGTTGGGGAGGGCACGCTTTTCGTGCCGAAAAGCATCCCCTCCCCAAACCCCACCT
>JAKSQG010000167.1 GCA_024404275.1 Clostridia bacterium
TCCTTGGCACCGCAGTAGCCCATGCCGGCGCGCAGACCGCCGACCATCTGATAGATGGTGTCAGCCATCGGTCCTTTGTAGGGCACGCGGCCTTCCACGCCTTCGGGCACCAGCTTCTTGGCGTCCTCCTGGAAGTAACGGTCGCGGCTGCCGTTGGCCTGATCCATCGCGCCGATGGAACCCATGCCGCGGTACACCTTGAAGGAACGGCCCTGATAGATCTCCATGGCACCGGGGCTCTCTTCGGTACCGGCGAGCAGGCCGCCCAGCATGACGGCGGAAGCACCGGCCGCCAGGGCCTTGGTGATGTCGCCGCTGTACTTGATGCCGCCGTCCGCGATGACGCGGATGCCATACTTGTCAGCTTCGTTGGCGCAGTCGGCAATGGCAGTGATCTGGGGCACGCCGATGCCGGCCACGATACGGGTGGTGCAGATGGAGCCGGGGCCGATACCAACCTTGACGCAGTCCACACCGGCGGCGATCAGGTCGTGGGTGGCGGCGGCGGTGGCAACGTTGCCGGCAAACAGCTGCAGGTCGGGGAAACGCTTGCGGATATCTTCGATGGTGTGCAGCACGCCCATGCTGTGACCGTGAGCGGTATCGATGGACACCACGTCCACCTTGCTCTGGATCAGGGCTTCGATGCGGGCGACGGCATCCTTGCTGGCGCCGACGGCGGCAGCGCAGAGCAGACGGCCATGCGCGTCACGGGCGCTGTTGGGGTACTTGGTGGCCTTCTCGATATCCTTGATGGTGATCAGACCGCACAGGTTGAAGTTGTCATCCACGATGGGCAGCTTCTCAATGCGGTGCTTGGCCAGGATGGCCTTGGCATGCTCAAGGGTGGTGCCCACGGGGGCGGTGATCAGGTTTTCGCGGGTCATGACCTCGCCGATGGGGCGGTTGTCATCCGTTTCAAAGCGCAGGTCGCGGTTGGTCAGGATGCCGACCAGCTTTTTGCCTTCGGTGATGGGCACACCGGAAATGCGGTATTTGCTCATCATGCGCTTGGCGTCGGAGATCAGATGGGTGGGGGAAAGGAAGAAAGGATCGGTGATGACGCCGTGCTCGCTGCGCTTGACACGGTCGATCATGGTGGCCTGCTCGGCAATGGTCATATTCTTATGTACCACGCCCATGCCGCCCTCGCGGGCAATGGCAATGGCCAGCTTATCCTCGGTAACGGTATCCATGGCGGCGGACAGAATCGGAATGTTCAGCTTGATCTTGGGGGTCAGCTGAATGGAAAGGTCCACCTCTTTGGGCAAAACTTCACTCTTACGGGGCACCAGCAGCACATCATCAAAGGTGAGTCCGGTGCGGATGTTCTCCTGCAGCATACAAATGCCTCCCAACTTCGTAAATTTGAGCTATTCTAAACCATCTTTAAGACGTTGTCAAGGCAAAATTCCGGTTTTTTGAATATTTTGTATTTTCTTTGTATCTGATGAACGATTCCGTAAAAACGCAAAAATGGGTCTATAAAACCACAATTTGTGCAAAACTATAAATTGAAATATTCATCATAACCACAATGATGTTAAAAAACGGTGAGATACAGATATATAAAACCACTAATGCAAAAATCGATCTCTGTGAACCGGTTCTGGAAAAATGTCAAATTGCGTACATTGCCCGTTTCGCAAAACGGCGAACGTTCGGAAAGCATATGCTGCGGTGACGCTTTACAAGCAAGCATTTTTTTCCTATAATATAGCATCAAAGTACGGAGGTAGGTATGGTTCGCCGCACCATGGGATGCCTGGCGGCAGGGGTATTCCTGCTGGACAGGGGAAGCAAAATGCTTTTGGAAAACTGCAGCCTTGAACTTTTGCCGGGTCTGCTGTCGCTGCGTCCTGCACGCAACACGGGCGCTGCTTTGAGCCTGATGAACGGCAGCCCTGTGCTCATCACGGTGCTCACAGCGTTGCTGAGCCTTGCGTTACTCATTGTGTGCTTCCGCACACGGTGGGATAAACTGACGGGGACGGCGCTTTCGCTTTTGCTGGGCGGCGCTCTTGGCAATCTGTGTGACCGCCTCTTTTTCGGTTATGTGATCGATTTTATTGATATGAAGCTGTTTATCTGCAACGTGGCGGACATCGCGGTCACCTTCGGGGCGATCCTGCTGGCGGTTCGCTTGCTTTTCGGAAAGGACGACCATGGAAAACATTGTGCTTGAGGCAGACGGAACGCGGCTGGATGTGCTGTCAACGAGGGATGGCTCCCAGTCCCGCTCGCGTGCGGCGGAATTCATCCGCGATGGGGCGGTCACCGTGGCTGGCAAGGTGGAAAACAAGCCTT
>JAKSQG010000168.1 GCA_024404275.1 Clostridia bacterium
GGGTGCAGGGGAACCATGCTTTCCGGCTTCGGAAAGCGTGGTTCCCCTGCAATATCGTTATTTCGCTACCTCCGTCAACAGCGTCAGAATGTCGCGGGTCAAGGGCGAGCGCACACCGAAACGCTCTTCCGCCAGCTCGCCGGCGCAGCCCATCCACAGACAGGCGGTGCAGGCTGCCTCAAACGCATCGGGCATGGTGGGCAAAAGCCCCGCCATCAGCCCTGCCAGAAGATCGCCGCTGCCGCCTTTCGCCAGAGCAGGGGAACCGGTGACATTCAATGCCGTGCGCGTCTCATCGCAAATGACGGTCACGGCATTCTTGAGCACCACTACACCGCAGCCATAGCGGCGCAGGATCTTTCTTGCGCTGCCCACAGGGTCAGATAGCACAGAGGCGATATCTACACCCAACAGTGCCGCCGCCTCGCCCGCGTGCGGGGTCAGGACGGTCTTTTTGCCAAGCGTAAAGGGCGCTTGAGAAAGCATGCGCAAAGCCCCCGCGTCCAGCACAGCGGGCTTTTCGGGATCGTAGACAGACCGCATGCGCTGATGCTGCTCCTCGTTTACAGGCAAGCCGCAGCCCATCAGCAGGGCATCAAAGGCTCCGACTTTTTCAGGCTCCGCGCACATCGCGTTGGGCACCAGCGTTTGCAGGATGGGCATCACTTCACGGTCGCACAGCACGGTCACCAGCCCCGCGCCTGCGCGCAGACAGCTTTCCGCCGCCATTGCCGCGGCCCCCGCCATGCCCATGCTGCCGCACAAAAGCGAGACGCGCCCGCAGGTGCCCTTGTGCGCATCCATCGCCCGCGGGGGCAGCAGCTGGGGAAGATCACTCTTTTCGTAAATGAAATAGCCTTCGCCGTTATCCTCCCGCGGCAGCCCGATGGGCAGACAAAGGACCTTGCCCGACAGCGACCGCGGCTGTACCAGAAAGGTGCCCGGCTTGACACGGTGCAGCGCGGCGGTGACCGTCGCTTTTACCGCTGCTCCATGCGCACCGCTTGTGCCGTCAATGCCGCTGGCAATGTCGATGGCGAGCACGGGCAGGGAAAGGGCGTTCAGCTGCTCAATGGCTTTTTCGGCGTCGCCGCGGGCAGCCCCCTGCAGCCCTGTGCCGAGCAAGCCATCCACCGCGGCGTCAAACGGACCTTCGGGCAGCGACTCGCAGACTTCAATGCCCAGATAGCGCGCGAACGCCAGATTTTGTTTTGCACTGTCCGTTTTGCAGGAAAGTGGCAGCCAGAGGACGGCTTCGCCGCCCATCTCACGGTAAATGCGCGCCGCGGCAATGGCGTCGCCGCCGTTGTTGCCGCTGCCGGCGGCAAACAGCACACGGCCTTTTTGACCGTTCAGCATGCTGTCCAACGCATCGGCAATGCCGCGGGCAGCGTTTTCCATCAAAAGCAAGGCAGGCACGCCCTGATCAAAGGCTTGCTTTTCGGTCTGCTGCATCAGGGCAGGGGTCATGGTTCGGTTCATAACGGCTCCTTATTCCAGCACGGCGACTGCCATGGCAACGCCGGCATCGTGGGAGATGGAAAGAAAAGCGCTCTGCACCCCCGCATGAGCAAGGGCGACAAGCGTTTTTTCGTTCATGACATAGTACGGCGCACCGGCATCGGTGTGACCGATCTCGATATCGGAGACAAACAGCCCCTGAAAGCCGGTGCCGAGCGCTTTGACTAGCGCCTCTTTGGCGGCAAACAGCCCCGCGGCGGTCTCGGCGGCGCGGACGCGGGCAAAAATGTATTGCTGCTCCGCCCCGGTGAAGACGCGGGAAAGATGCTGCTCATGGGCAAGCAGTTCTTCCATGCGGCTGACGCCGCACACATCACAGCCCAGCCCCTTCATTACAGTCCCGCCGAATACAGCACGGCGTTGGCGATGGCGCGGGCGGTCACTTCGGCTGCCACGGCGCACAGCTTGACAAAATTGACGTCGTTCAGACGGCGGCAGGTGGCCATGGCAAACATGGTGTCGCCGTCCATCTGCGTGTGTACGGGGCGGATGGTGCGGGCGAGACCGTCATGCGCCACATCTGCCAGACGGTTGGCTTGTTCCTTGGTCAGGGCGCAGTCGACCGCCACCACACCAATGGTGGTGTTGCTGCCGGGAGCAGGGATACGCAGCTGCTGCCGTGCGGGCGCCTGACCGCACAAAAGCCCCTCCGCGGAGACGGGCGTGCCGTCCTCCAGATGGGCACAGGCAATGCACTCGCCCGTGACGGGATGATATACATCACCGCAGGCGTTGACCGCTACCACCGCACC
>JAKSQG010000169.1 GCA_024404275.1 Clostridia bacterium
CGGTTTTTTCTGTGTATTCAGGACGGATTGGCTGAATGTATGTTATAATAACAATGTTTGCTGTAATGTAATGAATCGTCGGGAATGAAAGATGAAACAACCGGCTAATGACAAAAGAGCGGTCTTTGAGGAATACCCCATCGGAAAAGCATTGACGGTGGCCTTTTCGTATGTTGTCTATTGGAAAGTGGTTGGAAGGAAAATGCCGCAGGATGGATGACCGAAGCGGCATCAAAGGAGGAAATTTGCGTGAAAGAATTGATGCTCGGAAAGGTACTGCCCGCATCCCCCATCGCGCTGGGCTGTATGCGCATGGCGGGGCTGGGTGTTGAGGAAGCCGAAAAGGTCGTATGGACCGCGGTGGAAAACGGCATTACGTTTTTTGACCACGCGGATATCTACGGCGGCGGCAAATCGGAAGAGATCTTTGGTCAGGTGCTGAAGAGGAATCCCGGTCTGCGGGAAAAGATCACGATCCAAAGCAAGTGCGGCATCTGCCGCGGGTACTACGATGCCTCCAAGGAGCATATCCTTGAGGCGGCGGACGGCATCCTGCAGCGGCTGGGAATCGACCATCTGGATGCTTTGCTGCTGCATCGCCCTGACGCGCTGATGGAGCCGCAGGAGGTGGCCGAGGCATTTGAGACGCTGCATCGGGCGGGCAAGGTGCGTTGCTTTGGCGTCAGCAACCAGAACGCGGCGCAGATGGCGCTGCTGGATCGGTATATGCCGGGCAAGCTGATCATCAATCAGCTGCAGTTCGGTCTTGCGCATACTCCGATGGTGGACACCGGCATCAATGTGAATATCCATTCCGAGCATGCGGTCAGCAAGGATGGAAGCACCCTGGATTACTGCCGCTTGCACGATATCACCATTCAGGCGTGGAGCCCGTTCCAGTACGGCATGTTCAAGGGCGTCTTCTTCGGCGTGGAGCAATATGCCGAGCTGAACGCGGCACTGACCGAAATGGCACAGGAAAAAGGGGTCAGTGAGTCTGCCGTGGCAGTTGCGTGGATCATGCGCCACCCTGCCGGCATTCAGACGATCATCGGATCGATGAATCCCGGGCGTATCGCGGACATCGCGCAGGCCGAAAAGATCGAACTGACCCGTCCCGAATGGTACCGGCTCTATCGGGCGGCAGGCAATCCGCTGCCCTGAGGGAACGTGAACAAAAAAAACAGCGCGACGCGCTTAAAAAGAAAGGAAATAAGCATATGACGAATGAAAAGATCATGCAGATCCTGAAGGATACCGCCTATGTGCACACCTCCGGTACGGAGGAGGAATTGAAGGCCGCCCAGTATCTGAAAGCTTGCTGTGAGGAAATGGGCGTCAAGGCCTGGCTGGAACCGTTCAAAGTGCAGATGGCCGACATGAAGAAAGCCGAACTGACGGTGGATGGAGAGCAGATTCCCTGCGAAGGCTATCGCCTGTGCGGCAGCAGCACGGTGGAGGCGCCCATGGTGTATCTGCCCAACACCGATGCCATGTCGCTCAGCAAAGTAAAAGGCAAGATCGTTCTGGTGGATACGGGCATCACCTATTTCCTCTACCGCGATCTGCTGGCGGCGGGCGCTGTGGGCTATATCACGTATAACGGCAGCTTCAACGTGATGGATGATGACATTGACAAAAAGGAGCTGCGCCCGCATGTGGCCTGCGGTGAACTTCTGCCCGGCGTCAATGTGCATGCGCGCACCGCGGCGCGTCTGGTGGCGATGGAGCCGAAAACGGTCCGCATTGAAATTGAGCAGAATGCCTATGAAGGGCAGTCCCATGATGTGGTGGCGGAGATTCCCGGCGAAACGGATGAATGGATCGTGCTGACCGCCCACTATGATACGACCCCGCTCTCTGTGGGCAGCTATGACAACATGACGGGCTGTCTGGGTCTGCTGGGCGTGATGGAACAACTGAAGGACCGCAAGCTGCGCTATGGCCTTCGCTTTGTGTTCTGCGG
>JAKSQG010000017.1 GCA_024404275.1 Clostridia bacterium
GCAGTCTGCCGGACGGCAATACACGGAACAAGCCGTTGGCAGCGGAGTTCAGGTCCGAGGAATCAATGAGGTTCATCATGCCGAACTCATCCACATGCCGCCGCCGTTCTTCTATTTTCCAAAAGCGCGTACAGCACAGGCTGCCCAGCAGCGTCAGCGTCAGTGGGTGGCCATGCACACAGTGCACCAACGCCTTCGCCTCTTCCATCTCCTCTTTTTCCAGACCGCGGCCCACGCTCAGGCTCAGCAGAGCTATTCCCTCCTGTTCCGTCATAGGGGGCACGGTAATCGTTTCCATGCCGTCAAACGAGGTCAGATGGCCTGTGATCAGAATATCACAATTAAAGCAAGCCAACAGGTCCAGTCCGGCGTCCTCGTGGGTATTGACGTTATCAATCATCAGCAGTGCCCGGCCCTCATCGGGGTTTTCCAGCAGTGCCTTCACGTTTTTGATACAGTCTGCCCCGGAAAGACCTGTAAACGCGGCGGCAAACCCGGCTTCCAGGCTTTTGTCATACTGCACGCAGGCAATGCGGCTGTAGGCAGAGCGCCGTTTAAGGATGGCCAGCACCTGACGGGCCAGCTCGGTTTTGCCGCTTCCGTCGATGCCGCTCAGATAGACTTTGCCGCTGTGTTCCAGATGGCCGATGACCTGCTGCGGCGTCAATCCAAGAGGAATATACTTCTACGATGGCAGCGGCGCACGGTACAACACGCAATTGCCGCCTGTGATCACCGCTGTTTTTTTCAAAAGCTCGGTAACAAGGGAGCAGATTATCTCAAAGGTATTTTCCGGGTCACGGCGCAGATGATTCAGCTTATCGCTGTTCATTTCTGACCCATACAGGGCATACAGCGACAGCCAGGCCAGACGGAAGGCATCCGCCACCAGACGACGGCTGCTCTCCTCCGGCACAGCGGCCCCAAACGAACGGATGCTGTTGAGATAATCCCGTACGGGCGCGGTGATAAACACATCCGCTTCGGTGCATCCTTCTTCAAAGCTGTTCATATACGCCGCAAAAGTCGCCGGATGATAGCCGCGTCCCAGCAAAAAGCGCGCTGCGTTGCGTGTCAAAAGCACCAGACCGGTCTGTGTCAAAGGCAGGTGCTCCCGCATCAGGCGCGGCAGCGAATTGGGACCGGTGCGGTTCATCAAGCTGGATTGAACACGGGGATGCGATCCGTCAGCGGGAAGCAGCGTATTCAATGCAGATTGGGGAAGCACATCGGTCAGAAGATCTCGCCAAAAGCCCACGAGCGTCAGACCGTCCAGCGCACCGGGCATATAAAGATCCCGGCGTGCCTGCTTGCTTGTCAGCACGCGATATATATTTTTGGGAGTCAGAATCAGGTTGGTTTCTGTCACGGTATGCCCTCCGCTGCGGGATGATAGTCGTATTGTATACGATTCCCTAAGGATTATCAACAGCAAGACCGAAAACCGCCTTCTGGCAGGTTTCCGGTCTTACCGGCACAGGAGTTACAGTCCCTGTGTATTAAAAGTAGGCTGGGGAGTAGCCAGTGCGGACACCAGATCAAATTCACCATTGCCGTAGTACAGGTCAAAACCCGTCGAAGTCCTGAACAGCTGGATGACCGTAGTCGCCGTCGGATACCAGGAAGCCACCGCCGTCTGGTAATTCTGCACAGAGACGCCATTGGTCTGAAGCGCCATGGCCAGCAGGGGATTGATGGCATCCCCGCTGTGTGCTTCACCGTAAACGGAGTTCATAGCACCGGTCAGGTATTCCACATCCGCGGCAGAGGCCTTTGCGAAAAATTCCACCAGCTGCAGGCCCTGGTCCTCCACAAAATAGTAGACACCGGTCGCGTTGAATTTGCTCAGGGAGGTACTCAGCGCCACTGCCCTGATCTTACCGGCAATCGTGCTGGTTTGAATAACGGTACGATAGTTCTCGCTCTTCAGTATCTGATCTTCCGTCATACCCCAGTGAATGCCATTGCGGAAACTGAAGCCGCCCGCGGGAGCCTCTGTCACGGGGGCGGGTGTGAAAGTCGCCGGCGCAGGCGTCGCCAAAGCCGCCATCAGATCGGTATTGGCATCACCGTAATACAAATCAAAGCCACTATTGGTCTTAAACAGCTGAATCAGCGTGCCATCGGGCAAATACCACGAAGCCGCCGCTGTCTGATATCTTTCCAGCGAAACATTGTTCGCCTGCAGTGCCATGGCCAACAGGCTGTTGATTCCGTCACCGATGTGCGCCTCGCCGTATACCATGCTCAACGCGTTGATCAGATAATCCACATCCTCCGCGGAGGCTTTGCCGAAAAACTCCGCCAGTGCCAGACCGTCATCCACAAAGAAAAACGATCCGTACACATTGAATTTGCTAAGAGTAGTGCTCACCTGACTGTATTTGATATGGCTGCCGATAGATGAAGAACTCACTACCTTCGGGTTGCCTTCGGCCTGAAAAACTTCCTCTTTCGTCATGCCCCAATGAAGACCGTTGCGGAAGCTGAAGCTGCCCTCTGCATAGGATGGAAGAACAGCGCCAAGCAGCAGCACAAGCGCCAGAAAAAGAGATATGATCCCAGATGCTTTCATTTTTATTTGCCTCTTCCTTTATTTTCTGATGTAGTAAATCAGTTGATTGGCCCCCATGCTTAATTCCACATACAGTGGCCCGGGGCCTTCGGTCACGGCGTCGGGCAGATCGATCACCGCGGCGTAGTAGCCGGTATACATGGGGCCTACCTCGCTCTCCTTATAGGTGCAGGTGTCTTTGCCCGCCTGTACCAGCGGCAGCAAGCTGCCGGTATAAACATACCGTCCGTCATAGACCGCTTTGATGCTGACCCGGTCGCTGTACACGGCGCTTTTCACATCCGTATTGAGGAAATCACAGTACAGAAACAACAGTTTAGCGCCCTGTTTGGCGCGAATCCACTCTGCGCCCTGCATCGTAACGGTCTTCAGTTGATCGATGGCTGTCAGCGTCACGCGCGTGGTGCTGCCAAGGAGCGCGCTTTCCCCCAGATGCAGGTCAGCCGGATTGACTTCCTCCGCCCCGTTCGTCCGCGCCAGACTGACATGGGCACCGCAAATGCTGCAGTAGTTATTGCTGGCACTGTGTCCGACCGGACAAATCCAGTATTCAGCCAATGCCGGGGCTGTACACAGAATCGCCAGCATTGCAGCAAGCAGCATGATCCAAATGCGTTTGATGGTGCATTTCCCCCTCTCATCCTTGTTGACGATACTATAACATGAATAAAAAAAGTTTTCGTGCGAGAAAATTAGCATAATCATGCGAGTTTTGAATTTGTATACAATTTTCTCGCCGCTGCCTTTTAGTGCAAAACGCATCCATACAAAAACACCGCGGCAAAAAACCGCGGTGTTGGTACGCCCGGTGCGATTCGAACGCATGGCCTTCAGAGTCGGAGTCTGACGCTCTATCCAGCTGAGCTACGGGCGCGTACGGGAATATTATACCCAAACCGTTCCGGAATGTCAAATACCAAATAGCGGGAAGAGCTCCCGCTCTTCCCGCTGTCAGGGCTATTTATTCCGCAGTGGCCACCGCATCGCGGTAGAAGGCGTTCATCTCCTCTTCGGTGGAGAAGACAGCCACAAACATTTCGTTGCCCATGGCGCCGGCCAGTGCATCCGGAATGCGCTCCGCCATACGCATGGCGGAGGCATAACGCTGCCGCAGCTCATCGTTGCTCATGCGGAAGGGCTTGCCGTCACGGCGTCCGGCAAAAGCGCAGTAATAGTGTTCACCGCACGGCTTGGTGGAACGGTTAAAGGCGATCATATCCGCCCAGATCTTGTACACATCAGTGCTGTTGGCATAGTTCATCATGTCCGGAGAGAAGCCGCCGCAGGGACGCATATTGACTTCCAGCGCCACCACGTCGCCCTTTTTGCCCATACCGGGCTGATCCTCGGTCAGGCGGAAGAACTCAAAATGCACAAAGCGGCTCTTGACGCCAAAGGATTTAACGGTGGCACGACCCGCATGGCGCACATCATCAGGCAGATTCTTGACAATATAATAGATGGAATTGTCGTTATTGTTGACGATGTCCATGATGGAGAAGGGCGTCACATTGCCCGTTTCAAACAGCGGCTCCCCCTCGGCATCAATGATGGCGTCATAGCTGTTGACCTCGGCGTGAATGAACTCCTCCATGATGTAACGCACACCGGGCTCGCGCTGATCGTTGAGGAAGTGCACCAGCTGCGCCTCATTGGACAGCTTATAGGTGTGAGATGCGCCCACTCCATTATCGGGCTTGACGATGACGGGATAGCCCACTTCGGCGATGAAATTGCAGCAGCTGGCATAGGTATCCACAATGTGATAGCGTGCGGTGGGAATACCGGCTGCCTGATAATAGGGCTTCATGCCGCTCTTGTACTTGACACGCTCCATATCGCCCGTCTGGAAGCCGCTGGTGATGTGGAAATCGGTACGCAGCATGGCATCCCGCTCCAGCCAATATTCGTTGTTGCTCTCCAGCCAGTCGATGCGGCCGTACTTGGCAATGAAGAAAGCCACCGCACGGTAGACTTCCTCATAACGCTCCAGAGAACCCACCTTGTAGTACTCATCCAGGGAGCTCTTCAGCTGCGGCAGCAGCTCGTCGTAGGGCTGATCGCCGATGCCGAGCACTCTCAGCCCGTTGTTTTTCAGCTCACGGCAGAACTGCCAGTAATTGGTGGGAAAATTGGGAGAGATGAAAATGAAATTCTTCATGTGTTGTTCTTCCTTTCTCAGTCCATCAGATGCGGAATATGATAGGCAGCCTGCTTGTACCACCAATCCCAGTCGTGTTTGCAGTCATAGCCCCAGATATCAAACCAGATGTTGATGCCCTTTTCGGCACAGATATCACGCAGACGGAAGGTGCTGTCGGGAATTTCCCAGGCGCCCTGTCCCACCACGACGATGCCCTTGTGCCCATTATATTTGCCGATGAAGGGATGATCGGCAGGCATGTTGGGCAAAAACTCCACAGGGGAGTTATTGTAAACGGTCTCATCACGGTAGGAGCCGAAGCCGTAATCGGCGGTATAGATACCGCTCATCGCCAGCAGACCGTCGAACAGATCGGGGAAACGCAGATAGAGGTTCACCGCGTGGGTAGCACCCAGGCTGCAGCCGGTCACGATGATGCCCGGATACCCCTCCCAGCCATTCTTTTCATTGACCATCGAACGGATAAACGGCACCGCTTCGCCGGTGATGTAGCTGATCCAGCGCTCATAGCTCTGCGCCTTGTCATAGCCGTTGCCGTTTTGATTGCTCCAGCTCTCGCCGTCATTGGTATCGATGGAAAACACCATGCAGCGGCCGCTTTCGATCCACGGACCCCAGACAGCATCCATCTTATAGTTTTCAAAGTCAAAGAAACGGCCGTCCTGACAGGGGATAAACAATACCGGCCGTCCGCCATGACCCCACACCTTCATTTCCATATCGCGGCCCATCGTGGGGCTGTACTGTTTGAAATACTGTGTTTCCATCGGTAATCTCTCCTCAGCCCTCATAGAGCAGCGTATTCATAAAGAAGGGGATCTGTTTTTCCCAGCTCGCCTCACAGTGCGTTCCGCCGGGCACAATGCGGGCTGTCACATGGATTCCGCAGCCCATCAGCACCGACGCGGTCTGCGCAAAGCCCGCTCTCATGCCATCATGATTTCCCATTTCCTCTGAACCGTAATCCATATACAGAACGGTATCAGGGGCTATTTCCGCGTCGCGGAACATGCGCCACAAGCGCTTGGGACCTACCCATACGGAAGGCGACAGCGCCGCCCCGCGGCTGAAGTACCCGTTAAAGGCCGTCAGCCCGTACAGCGTCATGAGACCGCCCATGGAGCTTCCCGCCAGGAAGGTGTTTTCCCTTTCCGGCAGCGTGGGATATTCCGCGTCAATGAATGGCTTGAGCGTTTCCGTCAGCCATTCCATAAACATCTTGCCCCGTCCATAGACCCTTCCGAAGGAAGGATCGGAAAAGGTAAAGGGAGAGTATTCACTGAGCCGTCCGTGGTTTTTGCCATGATTGCAATCCACACCCACAATGATCATGGGCGTATGGGTCTCATCCATATACTCTTTCAGACCCCAGCATTTTCCGTAAGTGGCCACATCATCATAGAAGAGATTATGACCATCCATCATATACAATACCGGATAACGCGTGTCGCTTTCAGCGGCTTCATCCGGAATATAAACCCAAACCTTACGCTTCTTTTTTCCGGTAATTGCCGGAAGCGTGGTGTCAAAACTTTCGATCATGCCTGCCTCGTAACGAAAATGGATAACATAACGATTTATTTTATCACAACGTTTTTTCAATCTCAACCAGAAACCCATCCGGAAATGCTTTTTCTTTGCATTTTCCCAACAAAAAAGCCCTTTTACCCTGCACAGGGTAAAAGGGCGATGAATGCGTCTCAGCCCAGGGGCTTGACGGTAACAACGTGATAGAACATCACGGTAGCGCTGCCGGTGACATTCAGCTCGTTGAAGAGCGCTTCGTCGGTCACGGCTTCGCACCACATACGGGCACCGGACACGGCGTAGGGCTTGGCATTGGCATCAGTGAAGTCGGGGTTGGCGGCATACACGGCGATGCACTTGCCGGTCGCTTCCAGGTTGGCGCGGCTCTGGTTGGCAGCCAGACCCAGCTGCAGATAGTATTCGCCATCCTTTTCAACCATGCCGTAGATGAAGAAGCCAACATTGGGGTTGCCTTCGGCATCGGTGGTCACGATCAGGTAGGTACCGGAGAAGCTGTTCAAGGCATTCATCAGGTCGTCACCGGTCAGGGCGTAATCGCCATAGAAATTGGCCACAGAAGCGGAAGCAGCCACATCCACGGTCTCAGCGGAAGCCACAGCGAACAGCATCAGGCAGGCAAGCAGCAGAGCGATCAACTTTTTCATGAGTCATTCCTCCTTGGCTTAAAGCCGATTTATAATTTGATTATACACATCTAATATCGATTTGTCAAACATAAAACACAGCCGTACCGGAGCGTTTCCGATACGGCTGACAGGTATTATTATTCGATACCCAAAGCCTCGCGGCGATAGGCATACAGGATGGCGGGCCAATCCGTTTGCAGAATATCAATGTGCTTCTCAAACAGCTTTCCCCAGCCGAGTGCGGGGTCTTCCAGAATGGAAATGTCATCATCCAACGGCCCAAAAAGCGAATCGCGGTTCCAGTTGCCCAGTTCGATGGCATTGACCCAAGTATACAGGTTCCGTGCACGGATGCTGTTGATGGCATCGTCGCTGTACAATTCGTCCGTTTCCTTGAAGGCAATGATCTCGCAGCCCACGGTATTGATGTCCGTGATCGCCAAAGCCGCTTCAACATCCTGCAGGCTGTAGCAGATGGGCATGAACATGTATTTGACCGGGTGCGCTGCCAGAGCTTTCAGCGCCTCCTCCACCGGAACGCCATGAAAATCACCGCGCACAGGCGCCTTCAAAACGACCTGCTGCAGTGCTTTGGGATGGCGGTCCAGCTCCGCCAGCACCTGCGGGAAGATGTCCCAGGAACGGTCGATATTGAGGAATTTTCCTTCGGGCAGCCATTCCAGAATATCGCTCAGGCGGTCGATGGGCTTGCGGTTGCGCTGACAGGTGGTGTTGAAGGGATGGTTGGCTTCCACCTCGGCGGAGGACATCTGCTTGATGCATTTGTCAACGCCCAGCAGGGTCGGCTCATGACCGTCATGGAAGGAGTACAGCACGCCGTCCGTGGTGCTGTTGACGTCGCTCTCCACCATGTCCGCCCCCATTTTGAAGGCGCAGGTGTAAGCGGCAATGGTATTCTGAATGATGTTGCCGCCCCAGCTGCCGCGGTGCACGGCGATCAGGTGCTTCTTTTCCTCCAGCTTTTTGCTGAGCGGAGCATTGATGGCGGCAAAACGCTGCTGTCCGAGAGTCATAATATTTCCTCCTTATTTGACCTTGGAACGGGTGTTATCCTTGCTGCCGCGGCCATAGACCAGATACAGCACGATACCGCTGATGATCATCATCAGCACCGCGTACACAAAGGTCAGGGCTGTACCGTTGGGGTTGGAGGTCTCATCGGTCAGGCTCTTGATCTTTACGCCCAGCGTGGGGTTCAGCGGATGATACAGGAAGGCGGACATGTCGTAGTCGCCCAGCAGACCGTTGAAGTTGAGGGCCGCGATGGCCATGACCGTAGGAAGAATGGCCGGGAAGATCACGCGGCGGAAGGTAGTCAGCTCGCCGGCGCCCAGGTTGTGAGCGGCATCCTCCAGCGCGTCATCCAGACCGAAGAAAGCGGCCTTGGTCATGCGCATGGTGAAGGGCAGCTTGATGACCACATAACCGATCAGCATGATGACCAGCGTGCCCGTCAGAACGGTGTTGAACATATACCACTGCTGACGGTTATAGAGCAGCACCAGCGCCAAAGCGACCAGCGTGGTGGGCAGCATCCACGGAATCATCAGGCTGTACTCGAGGGTACTGGCTGTCAGGGTGTTCTTACGCTTCTGCATAATGCGGCAGGCAGCCACCACAATGAGGCCGACCATCACGGCAGCGGCAGCGCTGTAGCAGATGCTGACCACAAAGGGACGGTAGTTGTTGACATTCTGCAGCAGGTAAGCGTAGTTATCCAGCGAGAAGGAGCTGAAATCCAGCGTACGGGTGGTAATGTTCTTGGCGTTGGTAAAGGAGAACAGAACGATCAGTACTACCGGAATCACATAGATGGCAAACAGCACATAGGCGATCACGTGCACGATCACATTAGCCACAGGATTGGTGATCTTCTGCTTGATAATGCGGGTCTTCACCTTGGAAACAGACATATAATGTCCGCGCTTTTCGATGCGCGTCATGATGAACAGCAGCAGCATGGTCGCGCAGCCCAGCACCAGACTCAGCAGGCTGGCCAGGTCCTTGCTGTTGACGGTATCGGCAAAGGTTTTGATCATCGGGTTGATGGTCTGGAACTGCGTTCCGCCCACCAGCAGAGGAGCACTCATGGCCGACAGACCGGTAATAAAGGTCAGAATGGTCACGGCAAACAGGCTGGGCAGCAGGACGGGTAGCACCACGCGGCGCAGGATGGTCCACTGACCGGCACCCATGTTGCGGGCCGCCTCAACCGTTTGAAAGTCTACGGCGCGCATGGCGTTGCGCAGGAAGATCATGTGGTTAGAGGTACAGCTGAAGGTCATGACAAACAGCACAGCCCAGTAGCCCGTAAACCAGTTACGGTTGAACCCGGGAATGATACCAACCAGGAAGTTTGTCAAAAAACCGGTAGAACCGTAAATGAACTTATAGCCGGATACCAGAATGATACCGCCATACAACAACGTGGTCATATAGCCCAGACGCAGGATATTAGCGCCCTTGATATCAAAGTACTCCGTCACCAGCACCAGGAAGATGCCGACCAGACCCACGGAGATGGACAGCGTCGGGCCAAGAAGGAAGGAGTTTTGCAGGGACTTCATGGCCTTTTTGGATTTGAGCAGCTTCTGGATGGGTTCCACGGAGAAGGTGCCATCCTTGAGGAACACCGTTCCCAGCAGGTTGATGATGGGCACGATGATGCAGGTGAGGATAAACCAGGCAAACAGGATGAACAAAATCACTTTGCCGGGCGTCAGACCTTTGATAAAGGCCTTTGGGTCAAACTTCTTTTTTGCTTTTGCGCTCATGTCCCCTGCCTCCTCAGTAGATCATCAGATCCTTGGGATTGAAGGAAACCGTCACTTTTTCGCCCATGTTGAAGGGAGCGGAACCGTCGTTCTTTTCGATGGCTTTGAGCTTCTGGCCACAGCATTCCAGCGTATACTTGATGTACAGGCCATAGTATTCGCTGCTGACCACCGAAGCGGGCACGTTGACACTGTCGCCATCGGCAGCGGCGTTGACGTGCAGACGCTCGAGACGGATATAGGCATGCTTATCAGCGGGAATGCCCAGTTTCTGCTGCAGCTCTTCGCCCACACGGTTGATATCACCGATGAAGTTACACACAAATTCGGTCTTGGATTGGCTGTAAATCTCATAGGGGCGGCCGATCTGCTCGATCACACCGTTATTGAAAACCGCGATGCAGTCGGAAAGCGTCAACGCTTCTTCCTGATCGTGCGTTACATACACTGTTGTAATGCCAAAGTTGCGCTGCATTTCCTTCAGCTCGTTGCGCAGCTGCACACGCAGCTTGGCGTCCAGGTTGGAAAGCGGCTCATCCAGACAGATGATGGCGGGGTTGGTCACCAGAGCGCGGGCGATGGCGACACGCTGCTGCTGACCGCCGGAAAGTTCGGCCACCTTGCGCATCAGCTGGGTATCGTTCAATTCGACCTTTTTGGCCATTTCGCGCACGCGCTTGTCGATATCGGTCTTGTTGACCTTCTGCACCTTCAGGCCGAAGGCGATGTTTTCATACACGCTCATGGTGGGGAAAAGCGCGTAGTTCTGGAACACCATACCGATGTTCCTCTTTTCGACGGGCACATTGGTGATATCCTTTCCCTTGACGATCACCTTGCCCTGGGTGGGCATATTGAAGCCGGTAATGGTACGCAGAGTAGTGGTCTTACCGCAGCCGGAGGGACCGAGGAAGGTATAGAACTGTCCTTCCTCCACATGTACATTGATATCATGCAGGGCGGTAAAATCGCCGAATTTTACTTCAATATTTTCAAGACGGATCATATAAAAACCTTCCTTCGATTATAAGAAAATGAACGGCGGGGCAGGGACTGCGCCCTGCCCCGCCTTTGGGTTGATGCCTTGTTAAAAATTACTGCATGTATTCCAGAGTGATCTTCTCGCACCAGGCATCGATGTTGGCAGCCACAACGGCCCAATCGATATCCTGAGCGGGGATAGAGCACAGAGCCACCTGAGCGGGATCGGCCTTATCGGCGGCCTTCTCGTTGGCAGGCATGGTGCCGAACTTTTCAGCCCATTCGCCCTGGATCTGGGCAGAGCCGAACCATTCCACAAAGCGCAGGGCTTCAGCCATCTTGGCTTCGTCCTTCTGCACGCCGTTCACGATGCCGATGCCTTCCACAGCGTAGGGGATGCCGCACTCGGGCATGGCCACAGCGGTCTTGGTGCCGTATTCGGCATCATACTGCAGCACGCCGGAGGACCACATCTGACCCATCACAGTGGGCTTGGTGGGGTCGACGATTTCCTGATACAGGTTCTGACCGGATTCGGCCACAACACCGTTGGCGAAGAACTTTTCGATAGCGGCCCAGCCTTCTTCGCTGACGCCCAGTTCGCCGTTTTCATCCAGGAAGCGGCAAACGATACCGGCGATGACGTTGCGGGTGGTGCCGCCGGTCAGCTTTTCTTCGCTGCGGTACAGACCGTTGTAGGTATCGGTCTCCCACAGGTCAGCCCAGTCCTTGGGGCCTTCGATGCCCAGAGCGGCAACCTGCTCGCTGTCATAAGCCAGCACGATGGCCTGCTTCACGATGGCGTAGTAGTAACCGTTGGCGTCGTTCAGACCCTCGGAGACTTCGTCAGCCCAGGAGGGAGCGTCGTAGGACACCAGGATGTCACGGGAGATCAGATCGTTCCAGATGATGGCGTTGAGGCCGTACACCACGTCAGCGATGGGGCTGTTGGCTTCGGCAATCAGACGCTGCTGGACAGCACCGGCGCCATCTTCCAGGATGACGACCTTGAAACCGGCCTGAGCGGCACGATCTTCCAGCCATTCCTTACGGCCGGAGGAACCGGAGTTGGTGTAAATGGTCAGCTCAACGCCGGTACCGGTCACAGCTTCAGCCATCACGCCGGCGCACAGGGACAGCAGCATGATCATGGCCAGAGCAACGGACAGAATCTTCTTCATAGTAAGAATCCTCCAAATGTGTTTTTCACATGAAAACCATATGGTTTTCAAATGTATTGTTATTATATCATTTCTCTTTTCTTTGACAATGGATATAATATTACCATATTATACATCATCAGGTTATGCGTGTTTTCTCAAAAATCACCGTGCAAACCGGGGCTGTTTCCTGTATAATATAATGATAATAAACCTTTTGCTTGAAGGAGTCCGCCATGAAACTGGACAATTACGGAAGCACGATCCGTCTGGCTGTACTTGGCTACGGCTGCCGCGGCAAGACCATGCTGGAGCTTTTGCTGGATATGCCCGATATCCGCGTGACTGCCGTCTGCGATACCGAACCCGACCGTCTGGAAGCCGCTGCCCGACGCGTCAAGGAACGGCAGGGCATTGAACCCTTCGCCTCCGCGGTATCACTGGAGTGCGTGCAGCGGGAGGATGTGGACGCCGTGGTGATCTTCACCGCATGGGAGGCGCATATTCCCCAGGCCATCGAAGCACTCAAAAACGGCAAGCCCGCCGCCATGGAAGTAGGCGGTGCGCTGAGCGTTGAAGAGTGCTGGCGGCTGGTCCGCGCCAAGGAAGAGACCGGTGTACCGGTAATGCTGCTGGAAAACTGCTGCTACGGTGAAACGGAGCTGACGCTGCTCAACATGCTGCGCAAGGGACTTTTCGGCACGCTGGTCCACTGCGAAGGCTCCTACGCGCATGACCTGCGGGATGAGATCGGTCTCGGTGATATCAACCGCCACTACCGTCAGCGGCATTTCCTGCGCCGCAACGGCGAACTGTACCCCACGCATGAACTGGGACCCATTGCCACATGGCTGGGCATCAACCACGGCAACCGCATGGTCAGCCTGGTCAGCATGGCCAGCAAAGCCTGCGGACTGCACGAGTGGCTGCAGGAGCATCGTCCTGACAGCCCCGCCCTTCAAAACGCGCAGGTCAACGAAGGTGATGTCGTCACCACGATGATCAAATGTGCCAACGGCGAGACCATCATTCTGAAACATGACTGTACCCTGCCCCGTCCTTACAGCCGCGGCGGCTGTCTGCGCGGCACCAAGGGCATGTGGCTGGAGGATAACCGCAGCTGCTTTATCGAGGGGCATTCGCCCGTTGATCCCACCCACTGGACCCACCGCTGGGAAAGCGACAAACGATATATGGAAGAATACCGTCACCCCATCTGGCAGGAATATCACCGCATCGGTGAACGCGGCGGTCATGACGGTATGGATTTTCTGGTGCTGCGCGCCTTTATTGAATCGGTACGGGACAATACGCCGCCGCCCATCGATGTCTATGACGCGGCTGCCTGGATGAGCATCACTGCCTTGAGCGAGCAGTCTATTGCTTTGGGCAGTCAGCCCCTGCCCATCCCCGATTTTACCTCCGGACGCTGGCTGCAGGAACGCAGGGACCGGGCCGCAGGCACCTTTGCCCTGTTTGAAAAGTGACAGTTGAAGCATCGGAAGTGACAATCCGGCGCTTTTGCATTGACGAAGGATGCGGGAAAGCCTATAGTAGTGCTCACAAGGGAACAATTCCCCCGTATTCCCGTTTCCGCTGTCGAAGAAAGGAAGTACACCATGAAGACCGAGACCCTGAGCCGCTGCGAGCTGTTGATCAACAACCGTGAAGCCCTGCGCCCCGTGATGCGCATGCAGGGTGATACGACCCAGTTCAGCTGTGCCCTGCTGTATGCCCTGAACGACAAGGAAGCAAATGCCGATGTTTTGGCCTCTGTGCGTCAGCTGCTCAAGCAGCAGACCGGTGTTTTTTCCTCCTTCCGCGGCATGGGCGAATACATGATCATCGCCATGCTGGCCATGTCGGATGATCCGCAGGCAAGGCTCGAAAAAGCGCTTCGTGCCTATGAAGCGCTTCGCAAAAGCTTCCATGCCAGCGACTATTTGCCTCTTGCCGCCCTGACGCTGAGCACCGGCACCGACGAAAGCCGTTATGATGAGGTCGCCTACCGTGCATTCTCCCTGTATCAGCAGATCCGCAAAATGCACCCCATGATCTCCGATTCGGCGGATATCAGCAACTGCCTGATGATGGCCCTGTCTGATACCGATGATACGACCCTGCTGCAAAATGCCGAATTCTGCTTTGGTCAGCTGAAGGAATCGCTTGGTTCCTTCTCCGGCAATGCCCGTCAGGCCATCGGCTTTGCCCTGACGCAAAGCGGCGGCGACATGACCCTGCTGTGTGATAAAGTAGCGGCCCTGTACAAAGCCTTTATGGCCGCCGGCTGTAAGTGGAGCATGGAACGGCTGCTGCCGCTGCTGGGCGCGCTGGCGCTTCGCGTGGAAGACGCAGACACGCTGGTCAAAGAAGTACTGGAAGCCGAAGCATGGCTGAAACCCCACAAAGGCATGAGCGGTTTCTTTGCCTCCGTCGATCGTGCGACCCGCCTGTGCTTTGCCTCCCTGATCGTCATCAGCGGCGGCGATGCGACCGGACTTGCAGCCAACGAAGCCGTCACCCACGCCATCCAGCAGCAAATGCTCATGACCTCCTGCATGATCTCCGTTTCCGTCGCCACGGCTGCCGCAACTTCCCATCATTCATAAAATCAGCGGGGGATCGCATCGAAAGATGCTTTCCCCCGCCTTTTTTATTTGGTCAGTTCTTCACGGAACACCCGTCCGACGGAACCCAGCATATGCAGGCACTCGGGCCACAGTGCTTCCGGCGCACGGTTGATGTACCGCGGTGCTTCAAAGTTCAGATCACCCTTGTACCCGATCTCCTTCAATGCTTTCAGGAAGCCGTCCCAATCAACGGAACCCGTATAGGGTATCATGTGGTCGTCCAGATGACCGGCGTTATCCTGGATATGCAGTGCCTTGATACGGCTGCCCATGATCTTGACCGCACGGTACAGGTTCTGCCTTGCCAGATGGGCATGACCGGTATCGAAGCAGAAACCGAACAGTTCCTCCCCCGCCAGAGCATTCAGCTCATCCACATACGCCGCCGCCTCATAAAAATCACTGCAGGCACCGGCAAAGCGCGTGCCTTCATCGCCCCGGCCGAACATGTTTTCCAGCAGGATCGTGACGCCGTACTGCTTCGCCGTGGGAATCATGGCGGTGTACATGGCAATGTTCAGCGCATGCTCTTTTTCGGGATCGAAGCGCTCGGGATTCTTTGCCGCAAAACCGGGATGGATGATGCAGTGATCGCAATCCATAAAGGCTGTCAGGGCAATGGATTTGAGCATGATGGGCGCCATGCGGGCATTGAGTTCCTCATCCCCGTACCAGTACATGGGGAAGGGCGCGTGTACCTGTGAGATTTTGACGCCCGTCTGCCGGGCCGCCTCACGGTAAGGGAGCATCAATTCCTGTATTTCTTCAAGGGAACCATCCATCACATTGGGCTTGTGTCCGAGCACATCGGTATTCGGGAAGAACAATCCTCCAAGACCAAACTGAATGGCTTCGATGCCGTTATCCGCCAGCATCCGGAAAGCTTTCAGCGGATCGTACTTTTTGAGAACGTTGCCGGGATGCAGAGAGATCAGCATGGGATGTTCCATTGTGTTTGCCTCCTTATTCTTCGGTCAGATCGGCATAAGTGCCGCCAATGAGATTGAGCAGGGTATCGGGTGCCAATTCCATTTGCAAACCGCGGCGCCCCGCGCTGACACAGATGGTATCAAACAGCTGCGCCGTCTCGTGGATGAAGGTCGGAAAAGCCTTTTTCATGCCCACGGGCGAGCAGCCGCCGTGGATATAGCCCGTCAGCCCCAGTAATTCTTTTTGGGGCAGCATGGCGATGCTTTTTTCGCCCGCCGCCTTCGCCGCTTTTTTCAGATGCAGGGTGCAGTTGACAGGCACCACAAAAACATAATACTTGCGTCCGGGGGCTTCAGTCACCAGGGTTTTGAACACTTGGTCTGCCTCCTGCCCCAGCAGCGCCGCCACCGCCTGTCCATCCGTGGCGTTTTCATCATAGACATGCATGGTATAGGGAACGCCTGCGGCATCAAGGATGCGCAGGGCGTTGGTTTTATCCTGTTTGCTCACAATGGCCTCTTTTTTTTGCAAAAGCACAACCGTTTTTGCATTTTTTATCGTACTGATTATAGCACAAAAGGGCTTTGTTATTAAAGCCTCCCTTGTGAAAAATAAAAAAAAATGATATGATTATATTGGATTGTTCCGCAATCCCATCAACAACAGAAAAAAGAGGTCACGATATGCTTCCTCAGGATATTGCCGTACTGATTCCCTCCCTTGAACCCGACGAGCGCCTTCCCCGCTACATCGATACGCTGACCGATGCGGGCTTTAAAACCATCATCGTCGTCAACGACGGCTCCTCCGCCGCCTATGATGCCGTGTTTGACAGCATCTCCGCCCGTGAAGGCTGCACCGTGCTGCGCCATGAGGTCAACCGCGGCAAGGGTCAAGCGCTGCGCACCGGCGTGGAGTATCTCTTGAATAAAACAAATTGCAAGGGCGTTATCACCGCCGACGCCGACGGTCAGCATACCGCCCCCGATACCCTGCTGCTGGCGGAAGCCATGCAGGAGAATTCCCGGGAGCTGCTGCTGGGCAGCCGCGATTTCTCTCCGGCGAACACCAACATTCCCTCCCGCAGCCGCTTTGGCAACCGCACCACCTCGGCGGTGTTCAAGCTGCTTTACGGCTCCTATCTGCCCGATACGCAGACCGGTCTGCGCGGCTTTACCCGCAATGTGTTTGCCGATATGCTCAACATTGCCGGCGACCGCTTTGAATATGAAATGAATCAGCTGATCTATTGCTCCCGCCACAAGATCGGCTTCAAGATCATCCCCATCGAGACCATTTATCTCGAAGAGAATAAATCCTCCCATTTCCATCCCATCCGCGATTCCTGGCGCATTTACAAGCTGATGCTGGGCTCCTTCTTCCGCTTTGCGGCGGTCAGCATTCTGAGCTTTGTCATCGATTACGCTGTGCTGTCGCTGCTGTATTTCCTTATTTTCAAGGATACCGCGGATGTAAAGCTGCTGGGCATCATCTTCAGCGCAAAGGCACTGTATGCGGCGCCCATCGCCCGCCTGTGTTCTTCCCCATTCAACTTCCTGATGAACAAAAGCTTTTCCTTCCAGGTCAAATCCTCCAAAGGAGCGGCGGGGCGCTATGCCGTGCTCGCCATCGTCTGCCTGATCGTGACCACGCTTTTGTTTGCCGTGCTGGATCACTTTGTGACCGGCGCCGCCTTCCTGCACCTGCTGCTCAAGTGCGTCATCGACGTGATCATGTATCTGCTCAACTACCGCATTCAGAGCAACTGGGTTTTCCGCTCTGACGACCGCGCCTGAAACGGAGGACGCCCATGAGTGACAACCGTCTTTCCCTGATCCGCAATTTTTGCATCATTGCGCACATCGACCATGGCAAATCCACACTGGCAGACCGCATTCTGGAACTGACCGGCGTGTTTGAGAAGCGCGAAATGGTGGAGCAGATCCTTGACTCCATGGAGTTGGAGCGTGAGCGCGGCATCACCATTAAAAGCAAAGCCGTGCGCATGCACTACAAAGCCCATGACGGCAAGACCTACGAGCTGAACCTCATTGACACCCCCGGTCACGTTGACTTTACCTACGAGGTCTCCCGCGCGCTGGCTGCCTGTGAAGGCGCGCTGCTGGTGGTCGATGCCACGCAGGGCATTGAGGCCCAGACACTGGCCAATGTATACATGGCGCTGGAGCATAACCTGGAAACGGTGCCCGTCATCAACAAGATCGACCTGCCCTCCGCAGAGCCTGAGGTCGTGCGCAAGGAAATTGAAGAGGTCATCGGTCTGGATGCCTCCGACGCGCCGCTGACCAGCGCCAAACAGGGCATTGGCATTGAGGATGTACTGGAGGCGGTGGTCACCCGCATGCCCCCGCCCGAAGGCGACGCCACCAAACCGCTGCAGGCGCTGGTGTTTGACGCCAAATACGATAACTACCGCGGCGCCATCTGCTATGTGCGTATCAAGGAAGGCCGCATCTACCCCGGCATGCGCATGCGCATGATGCAGACAGGCGCTGAGTTTGACGTGGTCGAGGTCGGTCATCTGAGCCCCGGCTGTGAGGCTGCCCCCGAACTGCTGGCGGGTGAGGTCGGCTATGTGGCCGCTTCCATCAAGGACCTGGCCGATACCCGTGTGGGCGATACCATCACCAATGCCGACGCCCCCGCCGCGGAACCGCTGCCCGGCTACCGCCATGTTACCCCCATGGTGTACTGCGGTATCTATCCCGCCGACGGCGCTGATTACGAAAACCTGAAGGATGCCTTGGAAAAGCTGCGCATGAACGATGCCTCCCTGGCGTATGAGCCGGAGACCAGCGTGGCGCTGGGCTATGGCTTCCGCTGCGGCTTCCTGGGTCTTTTGCACATGGAGATCATCCAGATGCGTCTGGAGCGTGAGTTTGACCTGGACCTGGTCACCACCGCTCCCAGCGTTATCTATGAAGTGCACAAGACCAACGGGGAGACCGTCACCATCGACAACCCCACCAACCTGCCGCCCATCACGGAGATTGCCTCCATGAGCGAGCCCTACGTGCTGGTGACCATCCACACCCCGCAGGAATATGTGGGTACGCTGATGGATTTGTGCCAGGATAAACGCGGCACCTTCAAGGATATGCAGTTTGAGGGCAGCCGTGTGCGACTGACCTATGATATTCCCCTGAACGAAGTGATCTTTGACTTCTTCGATCCGCTCAAGAGCCGCAGCCGCGGTTATGCCTCCATGGAATACGAGCTCAAGGGCTATATCGAAAGCGATCTGGTCAAGCTGGACTTTTTGCTCAACGGCGATATCTGCGACGCCTTTACCATGATCGTACACCGCGAGCGTGCCTATGCCCGCGGGCGCAGCATTGCCGAAAAGCTGAGCGAAGTCATTCCGCGTCAGCAGTTTGATATTCCCATTCAGGCGGCCATCGGCGGCAAGGTCATTGCCCGTGAGACCGTCAAGGCTGTGCGCAAGGACGTTCTGGCCAAGTGCTACGGCGGCGATATCACCCGTAAGAAGAAGCTGCTGGAAAAGCAGAAGGAAGGTAAAAAGCGCATGCGTCAGTTTGGTACCGTGCAGGTGCCCAGCGAAGCCTTCATGAAAGTGCTCAAGATGGGCGAAGACTGACGCCCCGGAGAATAAAAAATGATCGTAGTGGTTGCGGAAAAGCCAAGTGTCGGGCGTGATATCGCCCGTGTGCTCGGCTGCAAAACGCAGGGAGACGGATGCCTGACCGGGGACAATTATACGGTCACCTGGGCGGTGGGGCATCTTGTCACGCTGTGTGAGCCCGATGAAATCGACGAAAAATACAAAAAATGGCGCATGGCGGAATTGCCCATTCTGCCGGAGAATTTGCCTACAAAGGTGATCCCAAAGACAAAAAAACAGTTTTCGGTCATCAAAAAGCTGATCAATGCCAAGGATACCGAACGCGTCATCTGCGCCACGGACGCGGGACGCGAGGGCGAACTGATCTTTCATTACATCTATGACAAAGCCGGCTGCACCAAGCCCATCGACCGGTTGTGGATCTCCTCCATGACGGACGAGGCCATCCGCGAAGGATTTGACAGCATCCGCCCCGACAGCGACTATGAGGGACTGCGGCAGAGCGCCGTCTGCCGCTCGGAAGCGGACTGGCTGGTAGGCATGAACGCCAGCCGTGCTTTCACGCTGCGCTACAACGTGCTGCT
>JAKSQG010000170.1 GCA_024404275.1 Clostridia bacterium
TACCGCACCGAGTTTGACCGCCGCCGCCGCGACCTGTATCCGCCCTTCACCATGCTGACGCGGTTATTGGTTTCGGCGCCCGATGAAACGGTGGCGGAGCATGTCAGCGCCCAGCTGCTGGAGCTGACCGAAAACTATCTCAAACAGAATCCGCAGATGCGCCGCCGCATTCTGTTTTTAAGACGGGATGAAGCGCCGCTGAAGCTTTTGCGCGGACGCAACCGCGCGCAGGTACTGATCAAGCTGCTGGAGCATCCCGACAGCCGACAGGTACTGAACTTTTTGCAGGATCTTGCAGCCCGGGAATGGCCCTGCGATGTGCTGCTTTAGATCAACCCGGCCTCCATGGCCTAAAACAAAGGAGACAAACAAGCAATGGCTGTTCGCGATATCGTACTGTTCGGGGAAGAAACGCTGCGCAAGGTATCCCACCCCGTGGAAAAATTCAACCTGCGCCTGCACCTTTTGCTGCGTGACATGGCCGATACCATGTATGACGCCGACGGCGTGGGTCTCGCTGCCCCTCAGATCGGCATTCTGCGCCGCGTGGTGGTCATCGATGTACAGGATGATCACGGCTTGATCGAGCTGATCAACCCCGAGATCCTGTCCATGGAAGGCGAGCAGGCGGGCGCCGAGGGCTGCCTCTCGAAGCCCGGCCGCCGCGGCTGGGTGGTACGCCCCAACAAGGTGACCGTCCGTGCGCAGGACCGAAAGGGCAACTTTTTTGAGCTGACCGGCGAAGGTCTGCTTGCCCGTGCCCTGTGCCATGAGATCGATCATCTGGACGGCAAGCTGTACATCGACGTGGAAGATCACGAGATGACGGAGGACGAAGAATAATGCGCGTGGTATTCATGGGCACCCCGGAATACGGCGTGCCTTCGCTCAAGGCGCTGATTGAAAACGGCTACGAAGTCGTAGGCGTGTTCTGCCAGCCCGATAAGCCCAGCGGACGCGGCAAGAAGATCACCTTCTGTCCCGTCAAGGAAGAGGCACTGAAGCACGGTATTCCCGTCTATCAGCCGATCAGGACCCGTGTGGACGGTGTGGAGCCGCTCAAGGCGCTGGCGCCCGATCTGTGCGTGACCGCCGCCTTCGGTCACATCCTGTCGCAGGAGGTGCTGGATATCCCCCGGCTTGGCACGGTCAACGTGCATGCCTCGCTGCTGCCCAAATACCGCGGCAGTGCCCCTGCCAACTGGGTGCTGATCAACGGTGAAAAAGAAACGGGCGTAACCACCATGCTGACCGATAAGGGACTGGATACCGGCGATATCCTGATGATGGAATCCACCCCCATTGGTCCCGAGGACACCGTGCAGAGCCTGACGGAGCGGCTGGCGGAGATTGGCGCGCAGCTGCTGATCAAAACGCTCAAGGCCATCGAAAATGGAAATTGCCCCCGCGTCAAACAGGATGAAGCCGCCTCCAGCTATTACCCCATGCTGAAAAAGGACATGAGTCCGCTGGACTTCAACATGCCGGCGGAAGTGCTGGCCAACCGTGTGCGCGGTCTCAACCCCTGGCCCGGCACCACCGTGGGACAGATGAAAGTGCTTACCGCCGAAGCAGTTGCATGGGAAGGCAATGAACAGCCCGGCACCGTTGTGGTCAGCGATGTCAAAAAGGGCCTTTGGGTCAAAGCCGGCAGCGGCGCGCTCAACCTGAAGCGCGTACAGCTTCCCGGCGGAAAACCGCTCAACGCCGCGGATTATCTTCGCGGTCACAAGATTGAAACAGGCGTGAGCCTGATGACGGAGGAAAACCATGGATAACAGACCCCCTCGCCGCGATGGCGCGAAGCCGATGGGAGCAAAGCCCGCTTTCCACAAGGGCGGCAGCCGTCCCACAGGCGATAGACCTGCCTTCAAAAAGGACGGTACCCGTCCTGCCGGTGACAGACCCGCTTTCCGCAAGGA
>JAKSQG010000171.1 GCA_024404275.1 Clostridia bacterium
GGGCATCGTTCATTTTCGGTGAAGCGGAGACCAGCAGCACACGGTAGGCGTGCTCAGTCAATTCCATGTTACCCCTCCTTTCAACTGATGATATGGGCCGTTCAGCCAATCAGCGAACCGGGCAGGGTGCCCGTTACAAAAGCGCTTGCGGCTGCAATTTGACGGGCTTCTTCAAAAGAGGAGGGAAGGCAGCGGGCGGCGGTGAGCTCTTCCGCGGGAACGGAGAACATGTTGCGGTTATCAGCCTCCGGCAGAGGCAGTGCACGTCGGATGCCGTCCAGGGCGGCATAGATGATCATGGCATACGCCAGATAGGGATTGCACAGGGGATCGGGAGAACGCAGCTCTGCCCGCTGATGGGAAGATTCGGAGGCGGGAACGCGAATCAACTGGGAACGGTTTCCGCGGCTCCAGCTGATATAACGCGGCGCCTTATGACTACCGAAACGGGCATAAGAAGCCTCGGACGTGTTCAGGAAACAGGTGATCTCGCGGATGTGCGCCAGCAGACCGGCAATGATCTGCGGAAGCGGATCGCTGCCATCGCTTTTGCGGGCGGAGATGTTGATGTGCATGCCGCTGCCCGGCTGATTGGGGAAAGGCTTGGGTGAAAAATCGGCGGCAAGACCGTTTCGGGCGGCGATGGTGCTGACCACGGTACGGAAAGTGATGGCATTGTCAGCGGCAGTCACGGCATCGGCGTAACGGAAGTCGATCTCGTTCTGCCCGGGACCGGCCTCATGATGGGAGCTTTCGGGATAAATGCCCATCTGCTCCAGCGTCAGACAGATCTCACGGCGGACATTCTCGCCCTTGTCATCGGGGGCAATATCCATATAGCCCGCGCTGTCATAGGGGATGGAGGTGGGCTCGCCGCTTTCATCGCGCTTGAGCAGATAAAATTCCATTTCGCTGCCGAAATCAAAGAAAACGCCTTCTTTTTCGGCTTCCTCGACGGCTTTGATCAGAATGGAACGGGGGTCCATTTCAAACGGACAGCCATCTGATGTGGTGATGGTGCAGAACATGCGCACCACCCTGCCGTGCTCGGGACGCCAGGGCAGAAACGACAGCGTGGCGGGATCGGGATGCAGGATCAGATCGGAATGGGCTTCATCCGCAAATCCATCCACGGCCGAGCCATCAATGGGAATGCCCCAACGGAAGGCGCGGGGCAGCTCATCGGGCATGATCGAGATGTTTTTCTGCTTTCCGTTGACATCACAGAAAGCCATGCGGATGAATTTGACATCCTCTTCGGCTACGAACTGCAGTACCTCATCCGCGGTATATTTCATGTTAAGCGTCCTTTCTTAATTGGCAACATACATTTGCTTGTACGGGTTGGCAGTATCCGGTATGACAAGCGTGAAGGGCACGGAGAGCAGATCGGTTAGGTCAGTGCCAAAGGCTTCGCAATACTGCTGAAGGAAAGGCATGACTTGGGCAAGGTCTTCTTCCGAAGCACGGGACAGCGTAACATTGCCGGGAAAGGTAATGCCGCTGACATCGCCGCGCAGGAACATTTTGCCGCCGTGCATGCCTGTGCAGGGAAAGTTGCCCACGATGGGCTTTTCATCCTTATGCAGACCCAGCACAACGATAATGCCGCCTGCCTGATATTCGCCAAGGAAACTGCCGGTGCGGCCGCCGATGACGATGACGGGTTTTTTGTCCTTGTATTCCTTCATGTGGATACCGGCACGGTAACCGGCATTGCCTTTGACCAAAATGCAGCCGCCGCGCATGGCATAGCCGGCAGCGTCGCCGATGCTGCCGTGAACAACGATGCGGCCCTCATTCATGGTGTCGCCGACCGCATCCTGCGCATTGCCTTTGACAATGAGCTCCGC
>JAKSQG010000172.1 GCA_024404275.1 Clostridia bacterium
ACCCTTCGCATCGAATTGCCCGACAACTGGGACGAATTGCTGGCGCCTATGGGCTATCTTCCGCTGTCAGCCTATGAATTGGAAGTGCCCCGGGAGGCAACTCCGTCGCGCAGACCCACCGCTCCGCAGAACGGCAATGGCAGAAAATGATTCAAATCAACGGTGATACTTTTCCCCTTGCCGTACAACCTGTCCTGAAAAGTCCTCTTCTCATCAGAAATAAACACCGTCAACCGGGCAGTCGACATATCGCCGGCTGCTTTTTCAGTTGGGTCCATTCCAATGGTCCTTTGCATAAGCCAGTCATTTTTCAAAAAATGAATTGACAAACGCTCCCGGGCATGTTATATTCACAAAAGAAGTAACACTTCGCCTGTAGAACGAAGTCATAGGGAGATCGCATGCCGAGAAATACCGAAAAAGATACCCGGGAAGAAGCCCGCAGACGCAAACAGATTCTGGATGCCGGTTTTCGGTTGTTTGCGGAACACGGGATCGAAACCGTCAGTATGAATACCGTCGCCGAAGCCGCGGGCGTTGGGCCAACCACCCTGTTCAAATATTACCAAACCAAAGAAAAGCTGGTCGTGGCCATCAGCGGCATGGCCTGGAGTGCTGTGTGGCAGGCAGACTATGAACAGATCGGTCTGGAGCAGTTCTCCCGACTCTCTGCCTTTGAAATGATCCGTCACTACACCGATCACATGATCCGCTTGTATCAACAGCAGCCGGCACTGCTGCGTTTCAGCGGCAATTACAAAACCTTTATCAACCGTCAGAAAACAAAGACCGAAGATCTGAAGGAGCATCTTGATCCCCTCTCCTCCATCCGCAGCGTGTTTCACATGGCCTATCTGCGTGCCCGAACAGACCACAGCATCCGCACCGATGTGCCGGAGGATGTGCTGTTTACGACCATTGCCATCGGAATGCTGTCCATGGCCGAGCGGTATGCACAGGGCATCGTCTGGGCCGGCCGCGGCGAGGAAGACCACACCCGGGAATTGCGGATCGTACAGGAGATGATCCTCTCCTGGTGCGTATCCGATCATCATCCATCAACATAAAAACAGGAGGAACTCATGATGAAAACGAAATGGCTTTCCCTCGTTCTGGCGTCCTCGCTCACGCTCACAGCACTCCTTTCCCCCTGTCATGCGGAGACCGCCGGCCTTGGGCTGAATGCCGAAAGCAAGCCCGCGACTTCGTACACCATTGATGCCAATCAGGAAGTCTACCGGATCCTTGATTTCAGCGATGTCCGTGAGTTTGACAACGCACAGAAAGGCTTCATCGCTGCCCCCGAAGTGCTGGAGATCTACAACGACAGCGGCAAACTGGTCTGGAGTCAGAATTACAGTTTTTTGAAGGAAGACGCGCCTGACACAGCCAACCCCAGTCTGTGGCGTGACACCCAGCTGAACAATATCTACGGCCTGTTTGAAGTCACCAATGGCATCTATCAGGTACGCGGCTATGACATGAGCAACGTCACCTTTATCGAAGGCGAGACCGGCTGGATCGTGGTGGATCCCCTGATGAGCGTGGAATGCGCCAAAGCAGCCTTGCAGCTGGTCAGGGACAATCTGGGCGATCGCCCCATCCATGCCGTGATCTACAGTCATTCTCATGTGGATCACTTTGGCGGCGTGCGCGGTGTGATCAACGAAGAGGATGTGCTGGCCGGCAAGGTGCAGGTCATTGCGCCGGAAGGCTTTGAGGAGCATGCCATCAGCGAAAACATCTATGCCGGTTC
>JAKSQG010000173.1 GCA_024404275.1 Clostridia bacterium
TATTGCTGCCATAGGAAAGTAATTCTATTTTTGAAAAAAGCTGGCCGGAAACCGGAGGGGATTGCCACGCCAGTGTGCGCACTGGCTCGCAATGACGCAGTTCTTTTGTTACTTCGTACGGGCGACGACACGCGCCGCTGCTAATGGCTAATAGCTGCCAGCTAACCCACTCCACTGATAACTGATTACTGATTACTGACTACTGAACAGAGGTACCCCCATGACCAACGAAAAAATATTCTCCATGCCCTTCTCCAAAGTTTACCCCCTTCTGGTCGCCAACGCGCAGCGGCAGGGGCGCACCCGGGCGGAGGGTGCCGGCCGCCGCATTGCCGATTATGAGCGTGCGCATGGCATGCACTTTTCCGATACGCAGAAAAAGGCCATCATCACCGCGGTGGAAAGCGGGCTGCTGGTCATCACGGGCGGCCCGGGTACGGGCAAAACGACCATTATCAACTGCATTCTGTCTTTGCTGGACAGCGACGGTGTGCTGCTGGCGGCGCCTACGGGGCGTGCTGCCAAGCGCATGAGCGAGGCCACCGGGCGGGAGGCGCAGACGCTGCACCGCCTGCTGGGTTATGGCGGCGAGGACGGGCAGTTTGGGCACGATGAGGAGGAACCCCTCGAGTGCAGCTGCCTGATCGTGGATGAGATGTCCATGGTGGATGTGTATCTGATGCGCGCTTTCCTGCGGGCACTGCCCGACGGCGCGAAGCTCATCATGGTGGGCGATGCCGATCAGCTGCCCTCGGTTGGCGCGGGCAATGTACTGGGGGATATCCTCAAAAGCGGCGTCATCCCCTCGGTGCGTCTGACCGAGATCTTCCGTCAGGCGGAGACGAGCCTCATCGTTCGCAACGCCCATGCCATCAACCGCGGCGAGATGCCGCAGGTCAACCGCCGGGACGGCAACTTTTTTATGGAGCGCGTGGCGTATCCGTAGGAAACGGCCCGGCGTGTGGTCGAACTGTGCCTGAAGCGTCTGCCCGCGTACCTCAAGACAGATGAACCCGCCCGCGCCATTCAGGTGCTGTCCCCGCAGCGCAAGGGTCCGTGCGGCGTCAATCAGCTCAATGTTCTTTTGCAGCAGGCACTGAACCCGCCTTCCCGGCAAAAAAGGGAGCTGCAGTTGGGCGAACGGCTCTTCCGCGAGGGCGACAAGGTGATGCACATCCACAACAACTATCAATTGGAGTGGTATGGCGCCGGCGAGGGCAAGGGCGTGTTCAACGGCGATATGGGTGTCATCGACAGTGTGGACCCCGAGGAAAAGGAGCTGACCGTGCTGTTTGATGACGGCCGCCGTGCCGATTATGACGCTGCTTTGACCGAGGAACTGGAGCTGGCGTATTGCCTTTCGGTGCACAAGAGCCAGGGCAGCGAGTTTACCTGCGTGGTGATGCCCTGCGTGGGCGGACCGCCGATGCTTTTGACCCGCAACCTGTTTTATACGGCCCTGACCCGTGCGCGGGAGCTGGTGGTGCTGGCGGGACGGGAGGACTGTGTGGCTTCGATGGTGAATAACAACCACATTGCCCGCCGCTACACCGCGCTGGCGCTGCGGCTGACCGAGCTGCCGGTTTGAGGGGCTTTTAAGGGGGAGAGGCACGCTTTTCGATGCCGAAAAGCATGCCTCTCCCCCTTTGCCCCCCTCACTGAGAAAAGGCGGATGGGGGCTGTTTCATGGCACCATACA
>JAKSQG010000018.1 GCA_024404275.1 Clostridia bacterium
CAGGATCTACGTCCAAGGAAAAAAGAGCAAGGGGGTTTCGCCGCCCGCCGCGATGGGCCAAAAAAGGGGGCGTTTTTGAGTGAAAATGCGGTGGTAACGGGCCGGGGGCGGGGGCCAAAACGGCCCGGGGGCGGAGCTGAAAAATGATGGGATCGGGGCATGCTTTTTGATAAAAACCGCCGGGAGGATCGGTATCCGATGTCCCGGCGGGGAAAGGGTATGCTGTGCTTTAAGGGGCGGCGGATTTTTGCCGCTTGGCAAAGGCGTATACGATCAGGTCGTCCTCCTTGCTGTAGCGGATGGAATAGGTGGAAAACTCCACGGGCTACGGGGTGTCCTGCAGCCGGAAAACAATGGTCAGCACCTCGTGATAGATGGCCTTGTTGTACGCCTCACGCAGGCGGTCCTTGTCAAAGAAGTGCAAAAAAGCCTGCCGGTCTTCTTCTGCCGGGATGCGGTTCTTTGCTGTCTGCTGTACGCTGTAGTCCAGCGTGGTGGAGGGCAGGTCGGGCTGATACAGGGTGTTTTCGCCCGTGACGTACTGGATGCGGTTGCGGTCCAGTTCAATGCACATGGTCACATCCGCCTGTCTGCGCAGCACGTCAAAAAAGTGCAGGGTCTGCTCCCGCTGCCCGGTAATGTCCTCCACCTGCCCAAAGAAGAGCTTGCGGTTTTCATCGCCGTGCAGAAAATAAAACTGCATCCGGAACCAGAAAATGCTGTCGTCGGACTTGATGAAGCGGATCTCGCACCGTCCGCCCTCGGCGGTGTTCTGTTCGGCGTGCCGCAGCGCCCCGTACAGCGCGGGGTGATCCTGCGGCACCACAAAGTTCTGGATATTGACGATGCGGTGATCCATCTGCGTATCGCCGATGGCGCTGCGGAAGGGCCCGTTGAAGCGGGTGATGGTGATGTTGTCGCCCTCCAGGGAATAGTACGCCACCGCTCCCAGAATACGGTTCAGCGTGCTTTCGGTAAACATGTTTTCCCGCAAAAATTCCTGTGCGCGGAAAAAATCAGAGGTCGTCTTTTCCAGCCCGCCGTGGTCGATGCGGCTGTCCTCCATGAGCAGCTGCTCAAACGCGCCGATGGGCATGGGCTTGTGGAAATAATACCCCTGGGCATAGCGGCAGCCCAGATTTTTCAAAAACCGCAGCTGCTCCTCATTTTCGACGCCCTCCACGATGACGGGCAGCCCCAGCATTTTGCTCATGCCGAAGATGGATTCCACAATGCTGATGCCCTTTTTGCCAAGGCGCGTGTCCTTTTTGATAAACAGCATGTCCAGCTTGATCAGGTCCACATTGATCTTGTCCAGCAGGTTCAGGGAGGAATACCCCGCCCCGAAATCGTCCAGATACACGGTAAAGCCGCGCTTTTTCAGCTTTGTGACGGCGGCGGAGATGGCGTCATAGTTTTCCGCGTAGGCAGATTCCGTGATCTCCACCTTGAGGCAGGCGGGGGCGATGCGGTGCTGCCGCGTCAGGGCGTCCAGATATTCCGCCACATCCATGGAAAGCAGGTCGATCTGCGATACGTTGATCGATACGGGCAGGGGATCAAAGCCGCGGTCCATCAGGCTGCGGATCCATTGGCAGGCCTGATCCCAGATGGATTTGTCCAGCTCCGTGATAAAGCCGTCTGCCTCCAGAAAGGGGATAAAGCTGCCGGGGGCCATGACGGTGCCGTCGCTGCGTACCCATCGGGCGAGCGCCTCGACGCCCACGATCTTTCCGTCGCCGATGCGGCATTGGGGCTGCAGGTAAAAGGTGATCTGCTTTTCCTGAATGGCTTTTTGCAGATCCGTCAGAAACTGAAAATTTTTCCGCGTCTTTTCATATCGGGTGGAGTCAAAATAGCGGACGCGGTCGGTATAGTTTTTCTTGGCCTCCTCCAGCGGGAAGTGGGCGTTGTCGTAGATCTGCAGCCCGGGGGTTTCACCTTCTTTGAGAACATAGACGCCCAATGCCGGCAAAAAGCCCACCACATTGGCGTGGGTAAAGATCAGGCTGCGGATCGAACGGTATATTTCTTCAATCTTGTTTTGGTCATGGCGGAGGAAAACGGCAAAGTTATCCCGCCCGAAGTAAGCCGCCACCGCCCCCTCCGTGTCTTCCAGCGAGGACAGATAACTGCCGATGCGCGATAAAAGGTAGTCGCTCTTTTCGTGCCCGAACCAGGCGTTGAACACCGTAAAATGCTGAATATCCACGGCAACACAGCACCATTTTCCGGTGCCGCTGCCCTGAGCAGCCTTTTTTGTGAGGGTGAGGAAAAAGTCCTCCGGGTTCCGAAGCCCGGTCAGGGGGTCGCGGTCCTTTTTGTACAGGGTGCTGTGGGTTCGTCCCTCCAGACGGTCCATCTGATTCTGGATGTCATAGATGTAAAAATAGATTTTTCCCTTGGGCACGCCGTGCTCCTCGCCGGTGATGCCGATGTAGCGCACCCAACGGTAGGAGCCGTCCACCAGCTTGTGGCGGAATTGCGCCCGCAGCAGGTTGTCTTCGGCTTGGGCAAAGCGCTCCGCCATGGTATCCGGGTCCATCAGCTCGTCATAATTCCGGTCGGCGGGATGGATCAGGTTTTTGCTGCAATAGGCAAACATGTCCCGGAAACCGCCCGACATCACGGGCACGAGGTATTTGTTTTCAATATGATAAAGATTCCGGATGAAATCATTCTCCGGCTCGATCTCAAATTTTTCGTCAAACGCCGTCTGATCGAAAAATCCGGCATTGATATTCTCTTTTCCATACAAAATCGGACAGAAGGCATCCATATGACCGCTCCTTGATGATCGCGTTTTGCAGTCGCGGTTTTCGGCAAAGGGCCGTCTTGCAGCTTCAAACGCAGTCTATGGTTCTGTATACATCTTCTCTTTTTAACCATAGCACTTTTTTTACCGTCTTTCAAGCCAAAAAACAAAAAAGAAGCGGCTTTTTTCAGCCGCTTCGAGGAATACCGAATATTCAGGGCAGGTACTGCGAAACGCACTTATAGGACAGGCGGAGCGAATCGAGGATCTTTTCCTTGGTGCCTTCAAAGGACTTGTCCTCCACCTCCACGCAGGCGGGACCGTCATAGCCGATATCGGTCAGCGCGGAGACGAATTTGCCCCAGTTCACATCGCCCAGACCCGGCAGCTTGGGGCTCATGTAGGAGAGGGGATAGGCCATGATGCCCACCTCGTTCAGGCGGTCGGGGTACAGCTTGATGTCCTTGAAGTGGATGTGGAACAGCTTGTCCTTGAACTCATAAATGGGCTTGATGTAGTCCATCATCTGCCACACAAAGTGGGAAGGATCAAAGTTCAGACCAAAGTTGTCATAGGGCAGCAGGGCAAAGATTTTGCGCCACAGGTCGGGCGTGGTCATGATGTTCTGTCCGCCCGGCCACTGATCGGGACCAAAGAGCATGGGGCAGTTTTCAATGGCCACACGCACGCCCTTTTGTTTGGCATGCTCCAGAATGGGCGGCCAGATCTCGCTCACCAGCTGCAGGTTTTCTTCCACGTTCTTGTACTGGTCGCGGCCGATGAAGGTGGTGACCAGGTTGACGCCCAGCGCCGCGCTGGCGTCGATCACTTTCAGCAAATGCTTGATGCTGGTCTCCCGCTTGTCGGGGTTGCTGTCCAGACAGTTGGAATAATAGGCAAGGGCGGAAATTTCCAGATTGTATTTGGCACAGACTTCGTGAATGTGCGCTGCCTGCGCGTCATCAAGCGTATCCACATTGATGTGGCTCACGCCGGCATAGCGGCGTTCGGCTTTGCCGACGGGCCAGCAGGCGACTTCCACACAGGTATAGCCCGCCTTGGCGGCGGCGGCAGCCATTTCATCAAAATTCCATCCGTCCAGAATGGCGCTGACGAGACCGAGTTTCATGGGCATGTCATCCCTTTCTTTATTTTGCTGTATAAAATATCCCGCAACAGGTCAGGCAGACCCGTTACTCTGTTTTCATTATAGAGGAAGAGGAAAATGAAATCAAGAACAAAAACAGAAATAATCCTTTTGTATCGTTTTCCGTCCTTCTTTTCTTGTCTGCCAATCCACGGCATGGTATAATAAATCATCTTTGTCCATCAATGCCTTTCCGGGAGGTAGGTTGAAATGATTCGCAGGGTACGCCGTTTTGTTCTGGGCACGCTGACACTTGTCTGTTTTTTGCTTTTGTCGCAGGCAGCTTTTGCCTTTACACGGGAGGGCGGCTTTGACTCCACCTCGTGGATGCGCTATCTGCCGGACAGCATGCAGGTCTCCGAGATCAATATTCCCGGCACCCATGATACCGTGTCCACCTTTATGCGCGCCATCTATGCCGATTTCGGTCAGTGTCAGGAATGGACGCTGCCCGAGCAGATGGACAACGGTCTCCGTTTCTTTGATATCCGTCTGGAATCGGACGAAGATAATCACAAGGACTGGTTTCAGCGTCTGCTGCACCATCACGGCACGCATAACGGCTTCAATTGCTACAAGGAAAGCTCCAACAGCAATCTGATCCTCTTTTCGGACATACTGGGTTATGCAAAAAGCTTTTTGAAGGCCCATCCGACCGAGACGGTGATCTTCATGGTCGTGGCGGACCACAATTACAATGATGTTCAGCCTGACCTGCTCCATATGCTGGACTACTGGCATTATGACCGTCCGGTCAGCGAGGAAGACCCCTATGGATACATCAAATGCTACAAGGTCGGGGAGCGTGTTCCCACCATGGGCGAGGCGCGCGGAAACCTGATCATCATTCTGGATGAAAACAACCATGATTACAGTCTCACCACCTATGAAATGGAGTACAAATTAAAGTTTTTCGATATCAAAACGGCGCTTGTTCTCCAGGTGTTTGATACTGCGAACCAAAACGAATACCGCATCGATTATCTGGGACGGCGCGGTGCAAAATTCATCGAGGAGCCCTATAAAAACGTAATCTGGCATGAGGGCAACCCGTTCGTCAAGCACACCGGTACCAACATGAACTCCGTCTATGACTTCGGCTCGGCTTTTGACGGCTACAATCCGAAGGTATCGGCTTATGAGTTCAAGCGGTACTGGAATGCGTGGGGCGGCAATAACCACATAGAGAGCGGAAACCGCTATGGCTGGATCACCATGGACTTTCCCGACCGGGAAATGATCTACCACATTTGTCTGTCCAACTATGACTACGGCATGCTGCAGGAATTTGAGGGAAAGATCTACTTTGAACAAGGTGTTTCCCATTCCGACAGCGCTGTCTATTCGCTGCATGGCCGCGTGATCGATACCGGGGAGGAATTTGAGTTTTGTTCCGGTTACCTCCGGGACCTGCCTGTGATGACCGACGCCTCCGGCCGCTCCTACTATTCTTTGCAGAAGGATTCTGTCAACC
Source organism: Clostridia bacterium (assembly GCA_024404275.1). Lineage (GTDB taxonomy): Bacteria > Bacillota > Clostridia > Christensenellales > Aristaeellaceae > SFMI01. The sequence goes on from JAKSQG010000018.1 coordinate 5,377, forward strand.
GCTCGGACGCCTGGGAACACACCGCCTACAGCAATATCCTCTACTACATGGAGGTCTCGCACGCAAACGACGAGGTCGTGGCGGTGATCTCGCGTGAGAGGGAAGAGAAGCTGCCCATCTACAACCGGATCAGTGAAAAACTGACCCTGACCGTAGAAGTGAAAAAACGGGGGGAAAACGGCTGCAGCAGGGATTATGAGCTGCGCTTTCTCAAAGATGATCCGGGCAAACGCCCCGGCAGCTTTGCCGATTTCCTCAAGGCGGTCACACCCGGGGGAATGACCTATCTTGTCACGGATTCCACCGGCAAAAGCGAAAGGCGTACGGTGGACCTCGATCCCCGCTCTCCCGAACTTACTCTCAAGGAAGGGTGGTCGTTTGACCCCTCCGCCGATGTGTGGTATCTGACCCTGCATGACCTGCCGCATTATGATGAATACGGCGAAGAATACATCATTCATGATTTCAGCTGGTCCATTGCCGATTCGTCCTATGTTTGCGCCAGCGGCGAGGTCAGCGGTACCAATCAGGTCTACCTGTCAGCCCAGTGGATGCATCCTTACATTGAGCAGAGGAATGTGACCATTCGTGTGGACTGGTATGACAACAACAACCCGCAGCGAAAAAAACTGATCGAACGCATGCTGGAGTCGGAAGATGACCCGGATGGTCATTGGTACGTCAAGTACTCCTTTGTCCCCGTTGGCGGCAAGAAAGTGATCCGTGATACCTGGCCTTCATACTACAAAACGTTCGGGGAGAACATGAGTACCTTCCTGTTCAGTGTCCCATAGAAGTATTATGACAAGCAGCGGGATGTTGTACGAGAATATACCGACCTGAAGGTCGATTTTGCCATTCCCCGGCTGTTTGAGGACCCGCAGTACGTTTGCATCCAGACCGGTGAGCTTTCCTATGATGTCTGTCTGGCAGCCAACATGGATTTCATTATCACCTGGGTGGGGGATGAAGACCGGGTGGATGAGCGGCCCAACAGCATCGTTGTCAAAATGGATCGATGGGGCGGCGAAACGCTGGTTGAAAAAGGCACAGGCAGCCAGAACACATGGGAGGTCCGCCATCTTCTGCCCATTTACCGGCCGGACTATGAGGCCGATAAAGTGCCGGACCTCATTACAGCGGATGTTGCCGGCTACACCGCCAGCGACGGCCATGCTGTGATCCGGCCTTACGGCGACATCAACATGTATTATGTTTACCTGACGCTGACGGCCAAAACCGAAATGGATGTGTCCGGTCGGGTGACGTATGTGAACGGCGACCTGACTTCGACGGTCACGGCACCGCCGGAGGTGACCGTTTACCGCCTCCGCGGCGACGAGGAGGGAATTCCCGCGGCGCAGGAGCCGGAAAAGGTGGAGCTGAAAAACAGCCGCATCGTCTGGGAGGACGGTTACACCGCGTATCGCTTTGAAAAGATCGACCCCGATCAGCCCGGCGACTTCCCCATCTATGATGCGGAAAACCACCGTTATGTCTACTGCATCGAGGCAGGCGACCTGACGGGCTATATCGATAAAAAGGTCGAAGGCTTCAACATCACCTATACCCGCACGGTCAGCATCAGCGGACGCGTGGCGTGGAAGGACGAGAAGAATCCCTCCAACGCCCAGCCGATGATCCAGCTGCTGCGCGATGGGGAACCTGTGGGCAGCCCTGTTTCCGCCGAAAACTTCAATTACAGTTTCAACGATCTTCCCATTGCCGGGGAGGACGGCGCCTGCTACCGCTACAGCGTGTCCGCCACGCTGGACGGCTATGAGTGCTTCATTCAGTATCTGGAAGTGACCCGTGACGCCAACGGCTGCTTCACCGCCGACGCGGTCATCCTTCCCAAGGAATATCCGGTCGATGTGACCATTCCCCTGAAGCTGCAGCTGGAGGGCGTTGACCCGGCTTCCGAAACGGAAGTGTTCCAGTTCTCTCTGGTGTCCACCTCGCATGAGGGCTTCGGGCGGTATGTTGTGACGCTGGGACAGGGCAGCCATTACGAGGGCTCTGTCACCGTGAAAAACATCCCCGAACTGGACACGCCTTATACCTTCCTGCTCAAACAGGATAATCTTGACCGCCATCGCAATTGGGTCTGTGACGATAAGCAGCAGGTGATCACGGTCACGCTGCGTTATCTCAACGGTCCCGCGCCCATCGCGGAAATCGATTGGGGCGGCGGCGATGCCGTCACGTTCACCAACGTTTTCCACCCGGACGGGGCGGTGGTCGCGATTCCCGCCATCAAACAGATCGACAACCGGCTGAGCGGTATCGAGACGCCGGAAGCGCAAACCTTCCGCTTCAGGCTGAGCGCGGTGCATCCGGACGGAACCCGCGATCTGGTCAGCTATGCTTCCATTGACCGGGAAGGTCTCCTTCATTTCCCGCGCATCGCGCTGACGGAGGCAGGTCAATACACCTTTGCCGTCACCGAGCTGGGCGAATCCCCCGACGGCTGGAGCTATGATTCCGCGGATCATCGCATCGATGTTACGGTGACACGGGAAGGGGACCAGCTGAAGGCCATCGTGGGGGATGCTCCCGTGATCACCAACGTTTTCCTGACCCCGGTCGAGGATGTTCCGGTTTCCGTGGTGTGGCAGAACAACAGCAAAAAGCCCTTGCCTGTGCCAAGCCGGGTTGGCATCACGCTTCTTGCCGATGAGCAGGAGTACCGGCGGGCCGAAGCGTCAGAGGACGGCGGATGGGTTTGCTGCTTTGAGAGCGTTCCTTTGTATCGTACAGTGACAAGGGATGCTTCCGGCATCATTCCTTACACACTGACAGCACAGGAGGTATAGGGGTTCACACAGCAGGTCACCGGTGATATCCGGCAGGGCTTTGTTGTCACCTATACCGCCCGTCGTCCTGTTCCCGATACAGGCGACCGTACAGCCCCTGCACTGCTGACGGCGCTGCTGGGGGTGTCCGTCACGGCGCTCGTGCTGCTGCATCGACGTCGCCGCTCCGTGTGATCCTTTGCCTGCCGCAAATGAAAGAAGATCATCCGCTCCAACACCGCGGCTTGCCGCATGACAGGAGGAAACCATGCCGACCATCAGGGATGTCGCTGCCGAAGCCGGGGTATCGACCGCAACGGTCTCCCGCGTGCTGAACACACCGGAAAAAGTATCCCGCAAAACGGTGAATAAGGTCAACGAAGCCGCGGAAAAGCTGGGGTACTCTTTGGTGACCAACCGCAGCGCCCAGTACGGCGCCGGCACACAGCGCATCCTGGTGGTGCTGCCCGATTTCCGCAACAGCTTCATGAGCGATGTGATCAGCGGCCTCAACGATACCGCGCTGAAGAACGATTATACCCTGATGGTGGCGGCGACCAACTCCATGGTGGAGCGCGAAAGGGAGATCATGCGCATCCTGCACAACCGTCAGGCGGACGGTGTGATCTTTTTGTCCTCCGTCCTGCCCGCGGAGGAGATACAAAGCATCGCCGAGCGGTTTCCCGCCGTGCAGTGCTGCGAATATGCGGACACGGCGGAGACCATCCACGTCTCGGTGGATAATTACGCGGTGGGTCAGCAGGCGACCGAATACCTGCTGCAGCGGGGCTATGGGGATATTGTCATGCTGTCCTCCGCCAACCGTTTCATTTCCACCCGCCTGCGCGAAAAGGCTTTTACCGACGCCCTGAAGGCGGCGGGTGAATCCGTGCGGGAAAAGCCCATCTACCGCGCCAGTTATTCCTTTGAGAGCGGCTTTATCGGTATGCAGAGCTTTTTGCAGGGCGAAAGGATGCCCCGTGCTGTGTTTGCCATTTCGGATAATGTGGCCGCGGGGGCCATCCGCGCCATCCAGAGCCGGGGGCTGAGCGTTCCCGGCGATATCGCCGTCATCGGCGTGGATAACATCAAGCTTTGTACGCAGCTGACGCCGCAGATCACCACCGTGGCGCAGCCGCGGGAGCAGATCGGCTCCACCGCCATGCAGCTGTTGCTGAACCGCATCGGCGGGGCGCACGGACAGAGCAGCATCTACCTTCCGCATGAACTGATCGTGCGTGAATCCACATAAAAATCAAAAAGGAAAGCGCGGGACGCTTTCTTTTTTTTGCCATTTGTGCGGAATGGGAAGAAAAATGTAACAAAATGTAACAAACGGACAAATCATTGACTTTTGACAGGTAATATTATAAAATGCCATAAAAGGGAAATGTATGCCCGAAATCGACATGAATAGGATCAAAACAGGTGTACATGTCTCTGAAATTCATTTTCTGAAGGAGGATCCCCCATGAAAAAGGTTCTCGCTCTGGTTCTCGCTCTCGTGATGTGTCTGGGCGTTCTGCCCGCTCTCGCGGCTGATGCTCCCGTCAAGGTCGGCGTGCTCGTGCCCGTCATGACGCATGGCTGGGTCAGCGGCATCACCTATCAGGCTGAAGCTTATGCCAAGGAACTGGCTGCTGCCGGCACCATCGAGTACAAGCTCACCACCTCCAGCAACGCCGAAGAAATGACCACCCAGATGGATGAAGCCATCCTGTGGGGCGCCAAGATCCTGGTCATCGCTCCCCAGTGGACCGGCATGGAAGTGCCCGTTCAGAACGCCATCGATCAGGGCCTCATCGTTGTGGCCTTCGATATGGACATCGACGCTGACGGCATCCTGAAGGTCACCGGCGACAACAAGTCCATGGGCGTGGCCGGCGCCAAGTTCATCGTGGAAAAGGTTGGCCCCACCGCTACCGTCGTGGCGCTGCCCGTTCCCACCAGCGGCTCCGTTTCTGAGCTGCGCATGGCCGGCTTCAATGAGACCATCAAGGACATCGCTCCCGAACTGAAGGTCATCGAATACGCGACCAAGTTCACCCGTGAGGATGGCCTGAAGGACTTCGCCGATATCCTGGCTGCCAACCCCCAGATCGACGCTGTGTACTCCCTGGATGACGAAACCTCCATCGGTGTCCTGCAGGCCATCGAAGATGCCGGCCGTACCGACATCAAGGCCATCACCGGCGGCGGCGGCTGCCAGGAATACTTCGCCATGATCGCCGAGAACAAGGACATCGCTGTCAGCTCTTCTCTGTACAGCCCCCTGATGATCCGTGACTGCTTCGACGTTGCCCTGGCCAAGCTGGCCGGCGAGCCCGTTGAGGCCGTGACCGTCATCCCCTCCCAGATCGTGAGCAGCGAAAACGTTGAAAACTACCTCGATCCCAGCAACACCATCTATTAATTCAAATGCAATCAACAGGGACTGCCTCCTTCGGGGGGCAGTCCCTAAAACGCGGACAAGCCGTTGCGCCTCCGGGGAAGCCCAGAGGCGCAACCCGTATTACTGCACAAAAAGAAGAAACAAGTGACCTCCCGGTACGCCGCGCGGCGCGCCCGGGGGAAAACAAGGATGTGAAGCCATGAATCTATCCATGAAGGGGATTGTCAAATCCTTCGGCGCCAATGACGTACTGAAAAAGGTGGATTTTTCACTGGAATCCGGTGAGATCTGCGCCCTGCTGGGAGAGAACGGCGCCGGAAAATCGACCCTGATGAATATCCTGGGCGGTGTCCTTCGACCCGATGCTGGCCAGATCCTGCTGGACGGAAAGCCTGTCACATTCGCTTCTCCGGCACAGTCCCTGAATGCCGGGGTTGCTTTCATTCATCAGGAGCTGAATCTGATCAACGATCTGCCCGTGTATGAAAACATGTTCATCGGCAGGGAGATCGTCTCCAAAGCCGGGCTCATCAATCACAAGGAAGAGCTGAAGCAGACAAAAGAGCTGTTCAGCAAACTGAACATTGATATCGATCCCGCGGTACAGGTGTCCTCCCTGGACGCCAGCTATAAACAGATTACCGAAATTTCACGCGCGCTGATGATGGACGCTTCCATTATCATCATGGATGAGCCCACCACCTCCCTGACCGATCCGGAGATCGAGCGCGTTTTTGATATGCTCCGTTCCCTCAAAAAACAAAATGTCGGCGTGATCTTCATTTCGCACAAGCTGCGGTAGGTGATGGAGATCTGCGATAAATATGTGGTGCTCCGCGACGGCAACATGGTGTCCGCCGGCAATGTCAAGGACACCAGCATTGCCGCGCTGTCGCATGACATGGTAGGCCATGATGTGCGCATGGACGCGCTGGAGCAACGCGCCGCGCGGGGCGGGGAGGTCCTTCGTCTGGAGGATCTGACCCTTGAACCCAGCTACCGCCACATCAACATGCAGGTGTATGCCGGCGAGGTGCTGGGCGTCACCGGTCTGCTGGGCGACGGGCGCAGCGAGGTCTTCCGCACGGTCTTTGGCGATATGAACAAATACAGCGGCAGGATCTTCCTTTCCGGAAAGGAAACGGCGATCCGCTCCATTCAGCATGCCATGCAGCTGGGCGTCGGTTATGTGCCGCGCAACCGCAAGGAAAACGCCATTATCAAGGATATGGATATCCTCGATAACGGCACCATCATCACCATGAAGCAGCTCAGGCGCTTCGGCCTGATCAGCAAGCTGCGGCAGCGGGCCGCCTTCAACAAGCAAAAAGAGGATCTGCGCATCAAGATGGGCAAGCCCTCCGACCCCATCGGCAGCCTTTCCGGCGGCAATCAGCAAAAGGTCGTTCTGGCCAAATGGCTGATGGCCAAGCCCAAGCTGCTGGTGCTGGATAACCCGACGCAGGGCGTTGATGTCGGCGCCAAGGAAGAGATCTACGATATTATTCTGCAGCTGGCGGGGCAGGGCGTGGCCGTAGTGGTGCTGTCCAACGAAGCGCAATAGATCATCCGTGTCTGCAGCCGTGCCCTGGTCATGTACCACGGGGATATCTGCGGTGAGGTTTCCGGCAGCACCATGACCGAAGACAACATCATGCGCATGGCCACCGGCGGCTGATCTCCAAAGAGCGATTCATAAGATTACATCCATCCCGGAGGAAGATTGTTATGACGATTGAAAAACGCAAAAATCCTCTTCGCCAGTTTGTTGACAAGTGGCAGGAGAATCCCCTTATTTCGACCGGTACCGTGCTGATCCTGATGATCATCATCCAGACGATCGCGCTGGGCTTCAATTATGCCAGCTTCGGTGAATGGTTTACCAACTGGGGCAAAAACTGGATCAACATCCTGCGCAACAACGCCGGCGTCGGCATTGTCGCCCTGGGCATGACGTTTGTCATCATTTCCGGCGGTATCGATCTGGCGGTCGGTTCCACGCTGGTGGCGGTCGGCGCCATCATGATGGTGCTGATCAACAGCAATGCGGCGGGCGTATTGACGGCCGTCGGCATTACCGGCGTTCCCGCCTTCATCATCGGCATCGCGGCGGCTCTGCTTGCCGGCGCAGCCATTGGCGGCATCAACGGCGTGCTGATCGCGCGCAGTAAAATTCCCGCCTTCATTGCCACGCTGGGTATGATGAAGATCTGCCGCAGCGTGACGCAGCAGTTCATGCAGACGGTCGGCGTGAAGGTGCCCAGGGATTTCCTTGCCATCGCCAACACACGCATCGGCGGCGAGATCATTCTGCCCATCATCTATTGGTTTGTGATCGCGCTGCTGCTGCACATCGTCTCCAAGCGGACGACCTTCGGCCGTCATGTCTATGCCATCGGTTCCAATGAGCGCGCCGCCCGCCTGTCCGGCGTCAATGTCGAGCGCGTAAAGACCCTGATCTATGTGCTGTCCGGCGTGCTGGTGGCCATCACCGCGGTCATCCAGATTGCCCGTATCGGCAGCATGGACTACGCCAACGCGGGCAGCGGCTACGAAATGGATGCCATCGCCGCGGTCGTGGTCGGCGGCACCAGCATGAGCGGCGGCAAGGGCTCCATTCTGGGCACGGTGCTGGGCATGCTCATCATCGCCGTTATGAATAACCTGCTCAACCTGATCGGCGTACCGCCCTTCCTGCGTGAGGCCTTCAAGGGCTTCATCGTGGTGGCGGCCGTGATGCTGCAGAAGAAGGAAAAATAATTGATTCGGAAATGAGGTGCTCCTATGATTCGTGTTGGCATTGCGGGCTGCGGCAAGATTGCCCAGGTCCGCCATCTGCCGGAATATCAGGCGAACCCGGATGCACAGATTTAGGGCCTGTTTGACCTCAACGCCGGGCGCGCGGCAGGGCTTGCGGCTCAGTACGGCGCAACGGCGTATGATACCTTTGAAAGCATGCTGGCCGATCCCATGATCGATGCCGTCAGCATCTGCACGGCCAATGCCGCGCACGCGCAGATGGCCATTGCCGCCCTGAAGGCGGGCAAGCATGTGCTTTGCGAAAAACCGATGGCCATCACGCTGGCCGACTGTGAGGAGATGGTACGTGTCGCAAAGGAATGCGGCAAGGTGCTGATGATCGGTCAGAACCAGCGGCTGGCGGCGGCGCATCAGAAGGCGTATGAGCTGATCCGCAGCGGCGCTATTGGCAGGGTGATCACTTTTACCACCGCCTTCCGTCATGGCGGACCGGAGACCTGGAGCGTGGATTCCGGCAGCGGTACCTGGTTCTTTGACAAGACTCATGCCGCCTTTGGCGCCATGGCCGATCTGGGTGTGCACAAAACGGACCTGATCCAGTACCTGCTGGGGCAGACGGTGACCAAGGTGACCGCCTACCTCGGGTCGCTCGACAAGAAAACGCCGGATGGAAAGCCGATCTCGGTGGATGACAATGCCATCTGCATTTATCACATGAGCGGCGGTGCTGTGGGGACCATGACGGCCTCCTGGACCGATTACAGCGGCGAGGACAACGCCACCGTGCTGTTTGGCACGGAGGGCGTGATGCGCATCTATGACGACCCCATGCACAGCATCGTGCTGAGCAAGCGTGACGGCACGACCGAATATTATGACGTCGACCGGATTCAGACCAACGACAATCAGACCAGCTCGGGCATCATCGATCTGTTTGTGGCGCATCTGATCGATCCGACCAAGCCGTACATTTCCGCCGAGAGCGTGCTGCCGGCCATGCGTGCCGTGTTTGCAGCCGCCGAATCCGCCGAAACGGGCCGCATCGTGGCTACGAACGCGTGAGGAGAAGCACCATGGACAGAATCGTTGCAATGAATTCCAACAGCTATCATGGCTTTTCTATCGAGGAGGCCATTGAGGGCACTGCACGGGCGGGCTTCCGCTATATGGAATTGACGGCCACCAAGGGGTGGACAGAGCATGTTTTCCCCGATCAGCCCCTGCGCCGTCTGCTGCGTGTGCGGGATATGCTTCGCGATCATGACCTGACCCCGTTTGCCATGAGCGGTCACACCAACCTGACCGACCCTGCCCGCAGCCGCGATTTTAGGGACAACATCCGTATGGCGCAGCTTTTCGGCTGCCGCTACATTGTTTCCTCCATCGGCGAGGCACACATCCGGGACGGGCATGAGGCCGATCTGGATGAAACGGTGCGCTGCATCGAAGCCTTTGTGCCCGAGTTGAAGGCGGCGGATATGATGCTGGTGCTGGAAACGCACGGGAAGGATCACGGCACAGGCGTCCGTCTGGCTTAGATCGTGCGGAAGGTGAACAGCGATCGGGTCAAAGTGAACTACGACACGGCCAACGTCGTGTTTTACGGCCGGGTCGACCCGGTGGAGGATCTCAAGGCCTGCGTGAACGATGTGGCATTTTTGCACATCAAGGACAAGGCTGGCGCTGCGGACGAGTGGAATTTCCCCGCCCCCGGCAAGGGTTATATTGATTTTGACGGCATCTTTGATGTGCTGAATCAAAACGGCAACAACAGCCCCTTCTCGGTCGAGATCGAGTTCACAGCGGCCGGTCCTTCCAACCTTGAAGAGGTGAATCAGGCGGTACGCGACAGCGCGGCGTTCTTCCGCGCTCACGGCATCGCCCTGTAATGATTAAAACACATCATCCCCCGTGGCAGACGGAACGGTGTTTGCGGCGGGGGATTGCTGTCATCAGGAGGAAGATCAGATGAATATTCTGCTTGTCGGCGCCGGCGGCATGGGCACAACGCACTACAACAACTATCGTCAAATCGACGGCGCGCAGGTCGCCGCCCTGGTGGGAACCACTCAGCAGGATCGTGATACCGCTCAGGGCTGGGGCATTCCCTGCTTTGAATCGATCGCACAGGCGGTGCAGGCGGTGGCGGTCGATGCGGCGGATATCTGCGTGCCCACCTATCTGCACAAGGAGCTGGCGCTGCAGGCGTTTGCCTGCGGGCTGCATGTGATCTGCGAAAAGCCCTGCGCCCTGAGCCTTGCGGATGGCCGGCAAATGTTTGAAGCAGCCAAAGCCGCGCACCGGCAGCTGTATGTCGCCCAGGTGGTTCGTTTTACACCGGAAACGGCGGTTCTGCGCCGGGTGATCGAAGAAAAAACCTATGGCGCGCCGGTGGACGCGGTCTTTGAGCGGCTGAGCGCCCGCCCCGCGTGGACGCAGGGCTCGTGGCTCATGGAGAAGGAAAAGAGCGGTCTGCTGCCCTTTGATCTGCACATTCACGATCTCGATCTGGCGGTCAGCCTGTTCGGCGCGCCAAGCGAGGTGCTCATCGCTGCCGAGCACGCCGACGGCGGCCTTCCGACGCAATGCCGTCTGACCTACAAGTGGGCGGATGGCATGACCGCCTCCGCGGAGGCGGCATGGTTCAATGCCTGCATTCCCTTTACCGCGCGCTGGCGGGTCAGCTTTGAAAAAGGCATGCTCATCTATGACGGCGAATCCGTCAAGGGCTATGACGCCGCCGGACAGACCGTGACCTATGACACCACCGATCCGGTCATGATCCCCGGCGGGGCGAACCTTCCCGCCAATGGCTGGTTCTATCGCGAGCTGAGCCATTTTGTCGCCTGTGCGCAGCAGAACACTCCCTCACCGATCGTGACCGAAGAGCAGGTGCTCGCCGTGCTTTCGGTGCTTGAAGAGATTTCCACCTGACGGGGCGGGTAAACAAAAGGACATCGCCATTGGATACATGGCGATGTCCTTTGCTTTTGCAAAAGGGGAAAGGCTGTCAGCGGATGGTGTCCAGATATTCCGCCAGCGCGGCACGGTCATAGTACGAGGCGGGTTTGCGCAGGGGGATATCCTCGTCCACGCCGCGGTCAATGCTGTAAAAGGTGCCGTTTTTGACAATGCACAGGCGGTGAACATCCGAGATGTCAAACAGCGTGCCGTCCGCCGCGGAAGTGCTGCGGACCACGCAGGCGCCGCCGCCGGAGGTCTGCCCCAGCAGCGTCACACGCCCATCCTGCTTGAACAGGGTCGGCAGCAGGTTGCCGCAGGAGAAGGAGCTGCCGTTGACCAGACAATAAACGTCCAGATCATCCACGCCCAGTTCATCGTCTTCCAGACACTGACCATCCAGGTTCACATCCACCCAGTACACGGTCGTGTATTGCGCACCGGTGGTCACGTTTTCAACGCTCAGGTTGGCGGCACCCAGCACCCAGGAGGCAATGTACATGCAGGCATTCAGATGTCCGCCGCCGTTGCAGGAAAGGTCAATGACGACCTTACGGATCGGGCTGTCTTCCCGGTGAATGCGGTTGTGGGCCCAGATGACCAGCGAGATGGTATCGGACATGTAGATGTCGCCCAGCTGGTCAGCCACATCGGGATCGTAATAGTCGTGGCTGGCGCTGACAAAGGAATCAAAGGTGACAAAGGCAGTATCACCGATCTCATAATAGCCATCCTGAATTTTGTCGTCGATGGCGATGCCGCTTTGTGCGCGGGCCTTCAGAAAACGGTTGAGGACACGGTTATAATCCGTCAGCGTGATGGATTTGTTTTTGTGGGTCACTTCGTATTCATTGCCGGCATAGGAAGACAGATAGGACAGACCGGAATGCAGGTCGCCGAAGTTGCCGGCCAGCACCTGATACAGGGCGTCTGTAAAGACATGGGGATCGGTGTTTTTCAGATCCGCTTCCAGACCGCTGGCAATAAAGTAGCTGTCGAAGCCGTTCAGCGCGCCGTGCTCTTCCCGAAGACCGTAGCAGTGATCCAGCATCAGGCACAGCTCATTATAGGTAAACTCGGCCAGCTCCGGGCTGCGCTCCCGCACGCCGGGACGATAATACAGATCGTATTGGGTGAGGCCGTCGGCGTTGACACGGCTCTGATCCAATCCGTCGCCGAGAGCAAACAATGCTTCCCCGTTGAAGGTGACGGGGCAGGGCAGCAGAAGGTCCGACAGGGTCGCCAGCGGCACATAGAAGTGGCCGTCGTATTCCTCGATGCGGATACCGTAGTCATCCAGCAGAATCTCCGTGACCTCGCCCTCACGCTTATAGGATTGGCTCGCAACGCGGCGATAGAGGTTCGCATAGGGAATGCCCAGAGCGTCGTTCATCAGGACAGCGTCGTCATCATCGTAGAAAAAACCGCTGGCGGTGACCAGGTCGCCGCCGGAGACCGCAAAGGGGGCCGCCGCGAACAGGTCACGGTCATTGATCCAGATCAGGTTTTCTTCATGGTTGATGAGAACAAAGGAGTCGTTCTCCCGCAGCATGTAGAACGCTTCGATGTCCAGACCGTCTTCATCCAATCGGTGAAGCATGCCGGCATTCTCCAGCAGGCGATAACTCGTCAAGCCGTATCGCATGTCGTAGCCGGTCAGGGCGTAGAGCAGCCCGACTGCCGTTTCATCCGAACAATAGGGGATATCCATACAGCCATTGAAGAAAGCCACGTCCAGCGTTCTCTCTAATGTGCTGCTGTGATAATAGATGGGAAGCGTTTTGAAAACGGGGGCTTCCTCTTCCGCGGGCAATGCCTCCGCAAATGCGGGCACAGCAAGAAGCGCAATCATGGCCGCCAGCAGCAGCGCAGTCAGTCTTTTGATCATTCGCATTAAACCTCGTTTCTTGTGGGATGCTCCGGGGGCGAAAGGACGGGGCGTCGCTGTGATACCCTGAAAACATGACACTTTTTGTTCTTCTGTTCCGGAAAATTATATCATGCTTCATCAGACGATTCAAGATGATGATTCCGCCCTGTCTGGTCCGCGGCTTGAGCGGCACGAACCGCCGGAGGCTGTGGTGACAGATCAAAAATCCACCAGAAATATTCCGATGGCGATCTTGGTGAAGCTTCCGTGATGCTCTGTATTCTTCACCTTCGCGCTCAGCATTTTTCCGGCATCCATCAGACGGGCAAAAATGATATTGTCCTTTTCCGGCACATAGCCCAGCTTTTTCCCTTGTTCGTTCAATATCAGGATGGCATTGCTGTCAAACTTATTGTCTTCCCGGCGAAGGTTCAGCTTTGTGCCTTCCGGAAGGTTCTCCAATACGGAGGCATCTTCCAGACGTGTGGTGCCGGCGATATAGGAATCAAACAAATGGATCTCGCGGATGAGCGGTTTGATCATTTCCTTTTCCGTCAGCGCCATCATCTGGCCGGTGCTGATGCTCAGTTCAGTACCCATTTGGCGCCCCCCTTCTTCATCAGATCGTCCAGAAGGGCCTTCAGCTGCTGACGTGCTTCTTCGTATTCCTCGTGCTCCTTTTTCAGCTCATCATGCTTTTGCTCAACCAGGTCGGGGTCCCGGAGCAGGAACCTGTATTGATACGGGTCTTTGTTGACGATGCTTTTGATCTCTTCCTCGAGTTCTGCGATGCGTT
>JAKSQG010000019.1 GCA_024404275.1 Clostridia bacterium
CCATTGCTGCCCTGTCCGCTGACAAGGAAGCCAACGAGGCCGCCATTGCTGCCCTCACCGCTGACAAGGAAGCCAACGAGGCCGCCATCGCCGCCCTCACCGCCGACAAGGAGGCCAATGAGGCGCAGATTGCCGCTCTCATCGATGAAAAGGCCTCCGCTGAAGCGCAAGTGCAGCAGCTGACCGCCGGCATGAATGCCGCCGAAGCGCAGGTGGAAGAACTGACCACCCTCAAGACTGCCAACGAAGCCAAGATTGCCGAGCTGACCGCGGGCAAGGAAGCCGCCGAAGCGCAGGCGACCGAGCTGGCTGCCGTCATTCAGGCGACCGATGCCCGCATCAGCGAGCTGACCGGCTCCGGAACGGAGACCGCGGCGCAGATTGCCGCCCTCACCGCCGATAACGAAGCCGCCACCGTCCGCATTGCCGAGCTGACCGCCACCAAGGAAGAAGCAGAGACCCGCATCAACGAGCTGACTGCCCTCAAGCAGGAAGCAGAGGCACAGCTGGCTCAGCTGGATGCCGACAAGGCCGCCGCCGAAGCACAGCTGGCCGAACTGGTCAGCGGCAAGGAAGCCGCCGAAGCGCGCATTGCTGAGCTGACCGCCGAATATGCCGCCAACGAAAGCAAGCTGATTGAGCTGAGCGCCTCCCGTGACGCCGCCGAAGCCCGCATCGCCGAGCTGAGCAGCACGGAAGAAAACGCCGCCGAACAGCTCGCCGCCGTCACCGCCGAAAAAGAAGCCGCCGAGGCGCAGATCGCTGCCCTCACCGCCGATAAGAACGCCGGTCTGAGCGAACTGGCGGAGCTTTCCGCGCAGGTCACCAAAGCCAAGGTACAGATCCTGGTTTTGGAAGCCACCCGTCAGAAGGCCGCCTCGGAGATTGAAACCCTGACTGTCGAAAGAGACAACGCTGACACGCAGATTGCCGAGCTGACCGCCGGCAGTGCCGAGACCGAAAAGAGCATCAGCGAACTGACCGCTCTCAAGGAAGCCGCTGAAGCGCAGATTGCCGAGCTGAACAGCGCCGAGGGCTCTGTCACCGGCAAACTGGAAGAACTGGCCGCCACCGTCAGCGCCGCCGAGGCGCAGGTGACTGCCCTGACCGCTGAGAAAGAAACCGCCGAGGCGCAGATTGCCGTCCTGACGACCGAAAAAGAAGCCGCCGAGGCGCAGATCAGCGAGCTGACCGATGGCAAAGCTTCTGCCGAAGCCAAGACCGAAGAGCTCGCCGCCATCATTGCCGCCGCAGAGGAAAGCATCGTAACCCTGACCGCCGCCAAAGAGGCCGCCGAAGCGCAGGTCACGGAGCTGACCGCTCTCAAGGCCGAAAACGAAGCCGCCATCGCCGCGCTGACTGCCGGCAAGGAAGCCGCGGAAAGCGAAGCTGCCACGCTGGCGGCCGAGAAGGAAGCCGCTCTCGCCGAAGTGTCCCGCCTGACTGCCGAAAAGGAAGCCGCCGATGTGCAGATCGCACAGCTGACCGCCGAAAAGGAAGCTGCCGAAGCCAATATCGAAGCTTTGAACACCTCCATGGCTGCCGCCCAGCAGCAGATCAACGATCTGGCCGCCGGCAAGCAGGCCGCCGAAGCGCAGGTCGCGCAGTTGACCGCCGATAAGCAGGCCGAAGCCGAAGCCTCTGCCGCGCTCATTTATCAGATGGCCGGCACCTTCAAGAGCATGAACGCCTACAAGGATGCCAAGGCGCTTTACGAGCAATTGGGCGATTACCTTGATTCCGCCGAGCAGGCCGCCCGCTGTGCCGATAAGATCGCCGAGATCCGCGAACAGTCCTTCACCGTCCGCAACTATGTGACCTTCGGTTCCTACGAGCAGGATAACAACCTTGCCAACGGCGCCGAGCCCATTGAGTGGCTGGTGCTGGCCCGCGAGGGCGACAAGGCGCTGCTCATCAGCCGCTATGTACTGGACGCCAAGCCCTACCATGCAGGCTATGAAAGCGTCACCTGGCAGGATTGCACGCTGCGTGAGTGGCTGAACAATGAGTTCATCAACGCCGCCTTCACCAATGCCGAGCAGAACGCCATCCTGATGACTGACTGCGACAACAGCTGCAGACAGAGTTACAGCGGCTGGCGCAAGGGCAGCAATGACACGCAGGACAAGATCTTCCTGCTGAGCTATCATGAAGCCTTTGTGGATTACTTCTGGGGCGACAGAAGCCGCAAGTGCGTCCCCACCGCTTACGCCAAGGCGCAGGGCGCCGTAACCAGCAGCGAAAACTTTGTGGCCGGTCAGGAGACCTGCTACTGGTGGACCCGCTCCAACGGCGAGACCCGCATCCGCGGTGCCGTGGTGTTCTATGACGGTTCCCGCTACCAGCGCGCGGTGGATTACTGCCGCAATGGTGTGCGTCCCGCCATCTGGGTCAACATCGAATCCGGTCAGTTTTAAGTAAATAAAAGAAGCGGTACGCTTATCAAGAATGAAAGCGTACCGCTCTTTTTTATGCCCATGTGTCAAAGCAATCCAAGCGTATGCATATTAATAATATTAATGATATAACTTCCTTTTTCGCGGAAGGTTTGGAAACCTCCTTTTGGGGCATCAAAAAGGGGGTTCCCAACGTCTCGTTTCCCTTTCTTCGTTCACCGCTCGCCGCGCAGACGGGCAAACAAGTCATCAAACAGCGCGTCGCGCTTGATATGATACACATAGCGCACGGGATGACGGCGCCCATCCTGTGCCCACCGGTGGTCATACTCCGGTATGGGCGCGGGAATCAGCTCATCCAGCATAAATTTTCCCGTCAGCCAGCCCACCGCCGTCACATCCCAGATGGGCTTGGACCAGCAGTGTACCTTGCTGCGTGCGGAACACTCGGAGACCGTATAATCATACAGATAATCGCACAGCGCGTTCTGCCCCTTCAGGTTCTCCCTCAGCTCGGGCTCCGTCGTGGCGAAAGCCGATACCACGCCATTGCAGGGCAGCAGTACCACCGCCGCGCCGCTGCGCAGCACCACGCGCCCCGCAGCCACATCCTGCATCATGTTGAACTCATGATTATCATGCCAGTGCAGGGCGTGCCCACCCAGCCAGACAATGACGATGCGGTCTCGGATCCGCGGCTCCAGCAGCAGCGCCGACGCCACATTGGTGATGGCAGCGATGGCGATCACATACAGCGGCTTTTCCGGCGTATACTGCATGGCTCTTGCCGCAAGGTCCCGTGCAGCAGGAGAATCCACCGCCGTTTTTTCATCCGGCAGATAGTCGGGCGAGCCGTCAAACACATTTTCTTTCATATCCTCCCGGCCCATCAGGGTCAGGATATGTTCAATTTCCGCCCGGCTTTTTTTCATGCCGATGGCCGGCGTTTCCGCCTTATCGTTGCCGAAGGGCGCTGCATAGATTGCCTGCAGGCAGATTTTCTCTTCCGACAAAAGCAGATAGGCCAAAGCGAACTGGTCGTCGATCTCGTTATAGGTATCGGTATCCAGTACCGCGTCCACCTTCCCCTGTGGTCTTTCAAGGCGGCGGAGCAGGGCGGCATTGTCGAATTCGCCCGGCTGTTCCATGTCAAAGAAAGCATATTTCATATCGGTCTCATCCCCTTTTTCTGCACGCATTATAGCACGGCATTTCCGCCCCTGTCAATTTGCCGCATTGACATCCCCCATCCGCAAGGGTATAATACGGTCAGAATCTTTCCAGATTGTGAGGTGACCGATATGCTCAGGCGATGTATGGCGCTGCTGCTGATGCTTTTTTTGCTTCTGCCGCCCGCATTTGCAGAGGAAAAGCTGCCGCTCAGCGCCGTGAATGCCGATGATACCTTTACGGTCTATCTCAAGCAGAAGTATCATGTCATTGCCGCCGACGGCGCCGACAAATACCTCTACCGTGTGCAGCAGGGCAGCTGCACGGATGGACGCTATTACTACATCATCAAAGAAAACCAAAAGGTGCACGACTGTTCCGTTTGGAAGCTTGACCTTGAAACTTGGGAACCGGTCGACATTGCCTTCTCCCTGCCGCTGGGGCACGGCAACGATATGACCTATAACCCCGTCACAAACGAGCTGCTGGCGGTACACTACAAGCCCGAAAGAAACCGCATCACACGCCTTGACCCCGATACACTGCAGGTGCTGGGCACGCTTGAAATGCCCTACGAAAGCTTCTGCATCGGCTATTGCCGTGAGAGGGATCAGTACATCATCGGCGTGGCGGACACCTATCAGTTTTACATCACCGACAGCGAGTTTCATGTGCTGTCCTATCATTATGGGTTGGATACAGGACTCATCACCCAAGGCGTGGACTGTGACGAGAACTATATCTATTTTCCGATGAACAGCAAGGATAAAAAGACGGTGGTCATTCTGGTCTATGACTGGGACGGCAACTATGTCAACACGCTGAAGCTCGGTATCTTCCGTGAAATTGAAAGCATGTCACATGACGGCGATACCTGGTACATTGCCTTCAACGATTTCGGCAGCTGGGTCTACACCGCCACCATGACCGAAAAAGAGGGCAAGACCGTTTATCCGTGGGAAAAATAAAGGAGGAAATGAAACATGAAAAAGTTGATCAGTCTGCTGCTTGTTCTTCTGCTGCTCTGCCCCGCCGTACTGGCGGAGGACACCCTGTTTGGCGTGATTGAGCCCGATGTCAATTACAAGATCACCCTGACCCGCAAGGCGGTGCTCAAGGGCGGCGATACCTTCAAGACCATGAACTACCACGTGCAGCAGGGCAGCGCCACCGACGGCACCTATGCCTA
Source organism: Clostridia bacterium (assembly GCA_024404275.1). Taxonomy (GTDB): domain Bacteria; phylum Bacillota; class Clostridia; order Christensenellales; family Aristaeellaceae; genus SFMI01. Next base: position 4,756 of record JAKSQG010000019.1, read on the forward strand.
TTTTGTGCTGGAGGATCAGCATCAGTCCCTCGGCTCCATCTGGAAGGTGGATATGAGCACCTGGAAGGTCGTCGACACCATGTACGACCTGCCCATTGATCACGGCAACGACATGACCTACAACCCCGGCAAGCATCAGCTGGTGGTGGTCAACAATAAGCCCCATTACAACACCCTCACCTTTATCGACCCCGATACGCTGACCATCATTGAGACCAAAAAGCTTACCGCCGACATGTATGCCATCGCCTACAACCCCGCAAGCGACCGTTATGTCATCGGTCTGAGCGGCAGCTGGAACTTTATGATCACTGATGGTGAGTTCAACGTGCAGCACCTGTGCATCGGCAAGGATACCGGTCTGGTCAAGCAGGGTGTGGAGTGTGATGACAGCTACATCTATTTCCCGCAGTGCAAGTCCGACAACAGCATCAACCAGTTGGTGGTGTATGACTGGGAAGGCAACTATGTCAACACCATCCGCGTTTCCGCCTATCAGGAAATCGAAAGCCTGTTCCACAATGAGAACGGTACCTACATCGCCTTCAACGCCAGCGGCAGCTCCATTTACGAAGCCAAGCTGAACATCATCGAATAACGGGAACACAATAAAACAGACAGGGAGGTCACACTTTTCGCAGCCGAAAAGCGTGACCTCCCCTTATTTTCACCGTATATCAGATACCGTCAAACTGCGGGCTGACATAGACCTGGAAGAACTGAATGCCGTCCTTGCGGGAGGCTTCCAATTCAGGGTATTCCAGCTCCTCAATGACCGGCAGCCTGCCGTCACAATAGCAATTCAGCGTATAGCTGACGTCCTTCAATCTGCCCTTCACAGCACCATAGCGCAGAGTGATATTCTCCCAGCCCAAACGCTTATAGGACGCCCACCACAGGGTGCGGTGTGCCTCTTCCAGCGCGTCATAAAGCTTTACCAAAGCGGGAATCTTTTCTTCCGCAATGCGGCGCAGGGCGGAAGCATCCTTTTTCTTATACGCCGCACGCAACTGAAGGATCAACTGCGCCTTCTCATATGCCACACGGAACAGCGCCGCGCCGTAGCGGCAGCGGGGATCGTTCTCGCACAGTGCCATGCGCCGCAGACCTTCCGCGTACTGCTCCGCCGCCGCTGCCAGATTGGGCTGATGCGGCAGAAGCGGATACAGCAGATCACAATAGATCAGGCCTTTGCCTGTGCGGTCATCGGTCTCATCCTTGTAGAAGCAGCCGAAGCCCTCGTACACCTCCCACGGCAAGCCGGTCAGCGTTTCCGCCATATGACGGGCTTCGTCCATGTCATAATCTTCCCCGCGCCAGCAAGCCTCGGAAAACAGCGTCATCTGGCTCATGGCCAGAAAATAATCGGTCTCGGTGCCGTCATCGCCCCACATGGTAGCGATCGCCGTGCGTACACCATGGCGCGCACAGGCTTTCAGGGCGGGTACCATGGTGGCATCCGTGCGCTTGACCTGCGGCATAAAGCCGCTCCACGTCCATACGCCGCCGGCAAACACGGTATTCTCGCTCATGCGTTCATGCTCGGACAGCATGTGCTCGTACCAGCGGTCCTCCATGTGGTAGTAGTCCCAGTAGACCATATCCACGTCGGGCAATCCGGCGATCACGCTCTATGGCAGATGGGAATCCAGATCGTAATATTCGTTCTGCTCCGAGCCCAGGCGGAAGAACATATCGCTCCACATCATGGCGTGGAAATGATACTTTTCGCAAAGATCGACCACGCGCTTCAGATGACGCTTAAGCAGCTCGTAGCGATCCACCACACCGTATTTGCGCAGGTAGCGGATAAGGCCCATGTTATGCGCCTCATCCATGCCGATGTGCAGACGATTGGTACGGAAGCATTCACGGATGATCTTGATCTCCGCCTCGATGAACCGGTAGGTCTCTTCCTCATCGGCCATCAGGCAGTCATCGGTATCCTTCAGATGGGATACAGCCTTCCACTGCAAAAACTGCCCCAAATGCGCCAGCGTCTGGATCTGCGGCAGCAGTTCGACGCCAAGGCTTGCCGCGTAATCGTCCAGCTCCTTGAGCTCCTCCGCGGTGTAGCGGCCGCGCAGATGCCCGAAGTAGGGATATTCGGGCACCGTGTAGGTATCCTCCATATACATGACAAACAGGTTCATGCCGAGGGCTGCCATGGCGGCGATGTACTTTTTGCAGGCAGCCATCGTCATCACCGCACCGCGTGAGCAATCGATGAAGGCACCGCAGGAAGCAATGTGCCGCGATTCCCGGATATGCAGCTCCGTTTTGCCGTCTGCAACGGCCTGAACGAGCAAGAACACACCGCGTGCGAGGGCGGTTTTGTCCTCGGCGGCGATGGAGGCCGTACTGCCGTTCCACTCAACGGTCAGCCCGGCGCCGTCACAGACATCGATATCAAACGGAAAGCGCTTTCCGACGGTGCTTTCCACCGTTTGGCGGATGAATTCCATCTGCTCCATATGATTACTCCTCACCGATCTTTTTGATATGGGGAGAATACAGCTTTTCCACGCGATACATGGGCTTCACCCATTCCACGGCGTTCCTGATCACCGTCTGCACGTTGGGATCGTAGAAGATGGGGAAGGTCTCGTGACCGGGCTGGAAATAGAAGATGCGGCCGTTTTCACGATGGAAGGTGCAGGCGGAGCGGAACACCTCACCGCCCTCATACCAGCCGATCATCAGCACCTGATCGGGCTCGGGCAGGGTGAAGGGCTCGCTGTAGGTCTCCTCATGCTCCAGCTCAAAATAGCGTCCGATGCCGCGCATGATGGGATGGGAGGGGCAGATGTTCCACAGGCGTTCCATATCGCCGTCCTCACGCCAGCTGACATCGCAGGAGGTGCCCATCAGCAGACGGAAGGGCTTGGAATGATGACCGCTGTGCAGGAAGATGATGCCCATGCCCTTCAGCACAGCGTTTCTGACACGCTGCGCCACCTCGTCGGGCACGGCGGAATGGCGCAGATGACCCCACCAGAGCATGACATCGGTATCGTCCAGCACCTCATCGGTGATCTCTTCGATGGTTTCCAGCGTAAAGCAGCGAACTTCGTTTTCATCCGAACGCAGGAAATCAGCCAGAGCGCCATGAATGCCCTGCGGATATACCTCGCGGACTTTTTCTTCGGTCTGCTCGTGATAAAATTCATTATAAATGGTAATTTTCGTCATTGTCTTCAGGCTCCTTCACTCATTGATCAAAGACGGATCTCATGACCTTCCGCGGCGGAACGGTACATGGCTTCCAGAATGCGTACCATATTGATGCCCTGCTGCGGTACAAACATAGGTTCAGCGCCATGCAGCACCACATCGGTAAAATGCTTCAGGTTGGCGGCATGCTGCGGCATGCTCTTTTTGTTATCAATATTCGGCAGGATATCCGCCGTGCGGCCGTATTCCTCGGTATAGATGGCCAGCCGGTCACTGTCAGAGGACCATTCCGCGCCGGAGCGGGTGCCGCGCAGCTCAAAGAAACGGCGTTCCTTTTCAATGTTGGAAGCCCAGGAGAATTCGATTTGCAGCGAGGCACCGTTTTCAAAGCGGATGAAGCCCATGGCCAGATCTTCCACATCAAAGACACCGTTCAGGTCAACATCGCGTCCATGCGCCTCCACCATGCGGTTATCGGCAAACTTGGTATAGGTGCAGCCGGACACCGCCACGGGTCTGGGATTGCCCATCAGCCACATGGTCAGGTCGATCATATGCACACCCAGATCGATCAGCGGACCGCCGCCGCTCTGCTCCTTGTTGGTGAACCAGCCGCCGCGCCCGGGAATGCCCCTGCGCCGCTGCCAGCCGCAGCGCGCCGCGTAGATTTCACCCATACGACCATCATCAATATACTGCTTGATAAAAGCGGAAGTAGGCAGATAGCGGTTGTTGCGCATGACCATCAGCGTTTTGCCGCTCTTTTCAGCCGCCTCACGCATTCGCTCCGCCTCGGCGGCGGATACGGCATCCGGCTTTTCGCAGAACACATGCAAGCCGTGCTCCAAAGCATACACGGCAATGACCGAATGCAGGTAGTTGGGGGTGCAGATATCCACCGCATCCAGCTGTTCCTTTTCGATCATTTCCTGATAATCAGTATAGATGGGCACATTGCCGTACAGCTCCGACTGGACCCGGGCTCTTTCGGTGTTGACATCGCACAAAGCGACCACTTCGGCTTCTTCGATCAGCTGCCAGCCGGGCAAATGCGCCTTGCGGGCAATGTTGCCCGTTCCGATCACACCGATCCGCAATTTTTCCACAGTTTATTTTCCCCTTTCTGATGGGTTGTCTTCCAATCAACATTATAAGCCGCGGGGCGGCAAATTTCAATACAGTACGGCCGCATGTGCTATACAAAAGCCACCCCTTCTTATACAGAAGGGGCGGCCAAAGATGCGTGAATGGATTACTTGATCTTGCTCAGGGCGTCCTTGACAGCAGCCATGATGGCTTCGGAGGACTCGGTGGCATGCGCCACGGCGTCAACATCCGCGGACTGCGCATCGATGATGGCCTGAGGAATGGTGTTGAAGGCGGGATCGCGGAGACCGGGGGTCTCGTTGCTTTCCAGAATGTCGATCTTGGCGATCTTGTCGCCGTCCATGGTGACCTTGACCTTCATTTCGCCGCGGCTGGTGGAGCTGGTGCCGATGTACTCATTGGCGGCAGCTTCGACGGGAGCGGCTTCGACAACGGGAGCAGCCTCTTCGTAGCCGTACAGCACGTTGAGCAGCTCGATGACCTTGACCACGCACTCGCCGGTCAGGGCAGCGCAGCGGGCCTTGCGGGCGTCATCGCCCATCTTGAGGTTATTGGCTTCCATGAACTTGCTGACGGAAGCGGAGCAGGTGATGTCGCCGGCCACGGTGGTCACAGCGGAATACACGGGCTGATAGGTGGGGAAGGGCTCGTTGCGATACCAGTCAAACAGCTGATCACGAAGCTTGGAGGCATCGGCGGGCTTGCAGAACAGACCGATCATCATGCAGGAGCCGGCAAGGGCGCCGCAGAAGGTCTGGCAGCCGAAGCCGCCGCCGCCCAGCGTCAGCATCTGGCAGGGGATCATGTTGTAGGGATAGCCGTATTCTTCGGCCAGCAGCTCGATGATACCGGCGATGGAACCGGCGCCGCAGCCGCCCACTTCAAACCAGCGCTTATAGGTATATTCCAGCGCCTTCTGCTTGTCGATGGGATGCCACACCCAAGGATGCTCGGGAACATCGGGAGTTTCGGCCATGGCGGGAACAACGCCCATCATCGCGGCGCCGGCAGCACCGGCAGCGCCCATACCCAGGGCCTTCAAAAATTGTCTGCGATCCATTTCTTTATTCATGGGTTTCAACCTCCGTTTTTATGTGTTATCTGGTAACACATTTTCCATATAATTTTATCATGCTCCTTCGGACCCGTCAACCCTTTTATCCGCCTTTTTGCGGATAAATCATTTTTTACCTCACTTTGCTCTGCATGATGCATATCATTGAAAAACACAGGGGAAAATGCTATAATGGCAAAGCAACTTGGAACGGAGGAACAAGAAATGAAAAATTTCCTCGCAATGCTTCTGGCGCTGATGCTTCTGCTCTCCCCGGCTGCCCTGGCTGAGAACTGGGTATGTCCGCGGGACAGCAGTGAAAACAGCGGCAACTTTTGTCCCCAGTGCGGCATCAGCCGCGAAGAGGCCTTGAAAGAAAGCGGCGCCTATGTTCAGCCCGGCGACAGCATCACCTTCGGCCGCTATACACAGACCGCCGAAGGCCGTGACATTACGCCGCTGGAGTGGCAGGTGCTGGCAGTAGACAACGGCAAAGCGCTGCTCATCACGCGCGATATCATCGACTGCCTGCCCTATAACGGTGCCTATGAAGCCGCTGACTGGGAGCACAGCCTGCTGCGCTATCTGCTGAACGGCAGTTTCCTTGATGTGGCTTTCACATAGTCGGAAAGAGAAGCCATTGTCATGACCGAGGTGGACAACAGCGCCGCCCAAGGCTATCCCGGATACACACAGGAAGCCGGCAGCAATACGATGGACAAGGTCTTCCTGCTGAGCTATCAGGAAGCCTGGACGTATTTTGCCGACAACGCCGCCCGCAAGTGCGTGCCCACCGGTTTTGCCATCACCCGCGGCGCCAATTTCTATAATGGCACCAACGAGGATTATCTTCTGGACCGCAGCGGCTGCGGCTGGTGGTGGCTGCGTTCCCCCGGCATCGATACCCGCTATGCCATGTATGTCCGCTATGACGGCAACCGCAGTTCCAATCGTGTGGACGGTACCATCATCGGTCTGCGTCCCGCCCTGTGGATCGACCTGAACAGTCTGTAATATTTCATTATATATAAAGGAGATTTATAACGATGATTGCAATTGCCAATGACCATTCCGCGCTTTCCATGAAAAAAGAGATCATTTCCGTGCTGGAAGAGATGGGGCTGGAGTACAAGGACTTTGGCACCTATACCGACGCCAGCTGCCCCTACCCCGTTTTCGGCGCCCGTGCCGCCCATGCCGTCGCCAGCGGAGAATGCGACCGCGGCATCCTCATCTGCGGCACCGGCATCGGCATCGGTCTTGCCGCCAACAAGGTGAAGGGCATCCGCTGCGCCCTGTGCAACGATCCCCTCTCCGCCCGTCTGTGCCGTGAGCACAACAACGCCAACATGATCTCCCTGGGTGCCCGCATCATCGGACCCGAGCTGGCCAAAGAGATCGTGCGCGTCTTCCTGACCACCGAAGCCCTCGGCGGCCGCCATGCGGAGCGTGTAGCCATGCTGACCGCTTTGGAGAACGGTGAGGAGATCGAATAACAGCACTGCCATGTTGAAGGCTTTTGTCAAAAAGAACGCCGTACTCTGCATTGCCTTTGTGCTGGCGGTGTTATCCTCGCTGATCATTCCCCCGGATGCCGGATGGGCCGGGTATTATGATGTCAAAACGCTTTGCTGCCTGTTCGGCACGCTGGCGGTGGTGTGCGCGCTGAAGAATATCCGCTTCTTTTACATTCTGGCGCAGCGCATCGTGGTGTTTGCGGGCAACGCCCGCACGGCGGCGCTGCTGCTCATCGCCATCACCTTTATCGGCTCCATGCTGATCGCCAACGACATGGCGCTGATCACCTTTTTGCCGCTGGGCTATTATGTATTCAGCGTCATGGGCAATAAAAAAGAGATGGCCACCGTGTTCATTCTTCAGAACATCGCGGCCAATCTCGGCGGCATGCTGACGCCCTTTGGCAATCCGCAGAACCTGTACCTGTATTCGCATTACAGCATCGCCAATGACCGTTTCATGGAGATCATGTTTCCGCCGTTCATCGTATCCATCTCGCTGGTAGCGCTGTGCTGTCTGCTCATCCGTCCAAGGAGGCTGCGTCTGGCAGTGACACAGAACCCGCCGCTGCCCAAACTGCGCACGGCGTATTATCTGTTTCTCTTTGCCCTGACCATTCTGATGGTCTTCCGCGTGCTGCCGCCGCTGTGGGTCATCGCCGCGGTGGTCATCTCCCTGCTGGTGCTGGACCCCAAGGCGCTGCGCCGTGTGGATTACGGTCTGCTGCTCACCTTCGTGTGCTTTTTCACCTTTGCGGGCAACATGGGCAGGGTGGAAGCAGTGCGCTCCTTCTTTTCCTCCCTGTTGGAAAAGAGCACGCTGCTGACCGCCGTGCTCTCCTGTCAGGTGATCTCCAATGTGCCCAGCGCCATCCTGCTGTCGCAGTTCAGCGAGACCTGGCCTGCCCTGCTGGTGGGCGTCAACATCGGCGGCACGGGCACGCTCATTGCCTCACTCGCCTCGCTCATCACCTTCCGCGAATATACAGCGCACTGCCCCGGCGAATCCAAAGCCTACATTCTGCGCTTTTCAGCCTTCAATTTCGGCTTTCTCGCCATCCTGACGCTGTTCTCGCTGCTGGTCCTGCATTATTGATAAACATACATTGCGTGCCGCCCGCATGGCTGTCGGCATCGGCAATGCTTCAAGCCCCTCCGCCGTTACAAAAACGCGGTCGGGCTTTTTGATTGTCTCCTCCGCCTCAAAGCAGCAGAGCTTCATCTGCCACACGCGGTGGGTGAACACATGCCGTGCCTCTCCCGCCTCTCCGGTATACCGCACCCGAAGGCCCATTTTTTCGATCGTTTTCTGCACCGCCTCCGGCGTGTTATCGCCCTCGCACAAGGCGAAGACCCATAAGTTTTGCAGCAATTTTTCTTTTCTTTTGCACAAAAGAACGGTATCCCCGCAGAAGACCAGCCCCACGCCCACGGGCACGGATACAGGCGGCTTGAGTTTGCTGTGCACAGGCAGCGCTTCCGGACTTTGGTCCTTGGCCCGGCAGTGCGGTGCCAACGGGCAGAGGGCACATTCAGGTGTGCCGGGCAGACAGATGGTAGCGCCGATGTCCATCAGCGCCTGATTCCAGTCGCCGGGACGGTCACGGTCGATGAGGTCGTCTGCCATCTCCTGCAGACGCCGCATGGCGTCCGGGCGGTCCATGTCCTCGCGGATGTTTTCGGCACGGCACAGCACCCGCCGCAGGTTGCCATCCACCGCTGCCTTGGGATAGCCGTAGGCAATGGAGCACACCGCCGCCGCCGTATAATCGCCGATGCCGGGCAGTGCCCGCACCGCCTCATAGCCTTTGGGAAAAACACCATTGTACTCATCCCGTACCAGCTTTGCCGCCTTGTGCAGGTTGCGGGCACGGGTATAATACCCCAGCCCCTCCCAGTACTTGAGCACCTCCTGCTCGGGAGCATCCGCCAGCGCTTTTACGGTTGGAAAACGCTCCATAAAGCGAATAAAGTAGCCCTCCGCTGTTTCGGTACGCGTCTGCTGCAGCATGATTTCAGATACCCACACGGCATAGGGATCTTTGATGCCGCGAAAGGCAAAGCTGCGCCTGTGCGTATCGTACCAGCCGAGCAGTCCGCTGTAAGCCATGATGTTCCTCCGTTCAAAACGGGGGAACGCCCTTTTGACGGGCATTCCCCCATGCAGATATTATAGTTAGTATCAGATGCCCAGCAGATCGCTGAATACCTTCAGCGCGCCGTCGGTCTCATGCGCCAGCACACGCTTGGCCAGCACCTTGCCCAGCTGCACGCCTTCCTGATCGAAGCTGTTCACATTCCACACAAAGCCCTGGAACATGACCTTGTTTTCAAAGTGCGCCAGCAGCGCGCCCACCGTTTCGGGGGTGACGGCGTCGGCGATGATGATGGAGGAGGGACGGCCGCCCGCGAAGCTCTTGTTGGGGTTGGCATCCTCTTTGCCGCAGGCAAAAGCCATGATCTGCGCAGCCACATTGGCGCACAGCTTCTGCTGGCTGGTGCTGCCCTGAATGTCAACATCCATGCCGCACTGATTCTGGCGGTAGCCCACAAACTGCAGCGGCACGATATCGGTGCCCTGATGCAGCAGCTGATAGAAGGAGTGCTGACCGTTGGTGCCGGGCTCACCGAAGATGATGGGGCCGGTCACATAATCAACGGGAGCGCCGTCACGGTTGACGGATTTGCCGTTGCTTTCCATATCCAGCTGCTGCAGATGCGCCGGGAAGCGGCTGAGCGCCTGGCTGTAGGGCAGCACGGCGGTGGAGGGCCAGCCCTGCACATTGCGCTCGTACACGCCGATGAGGGCATCCAGCATGTCGGCATTCTTGAGGGGATCTTTTTCCATGGCCAGACGGTCTTCCTCGGCGGCGCCGTTCAGGAAACGGGCAAACACATCGGGACCAAAGGCCAGGGACAGGATCACGCCGCCCACGCAGCTGGAGGAGGAATAACGGCCGCCGATATAGTCATCCATGAAGAAGGCGCCCAGATAGTCGCTGCTCTTGGCCAGCGGAGAGGTCTCGCTGGTGACGGCGACCATGTGCTTGGCGGGGTCAAGTCCCTGCTTTTTGAGGGCATCCTTGACGAAGGATTCGTTGGTCAGCGTTTCCAGCGTGGTGCCGGACTTGCTGACCAGCACAAACAGCGCACGGCTGACATCGATGCTGTTCAGCACCGCAGCGGCATCATCGGGGTCGACGTTGCTGATGAACTTGGCTTCCATCTTGAAGGTGTTGTTCTTCTTGGCCCAGTTTTCCAGCGCCAGATAGATGGCACGGGGACCCAGGTCGCTGCCGCCGATACCGATCTGCACGGCGGTGGTAAAGGTCTCGCCCTTTTCGTTGACGATCTGGCCGTTATGGACCTTTTCGGCAAAGTCAGCGGCTTTCTTCTGCTCGCCGACATAGAATTCACGCTTGTTGACGCCATCGGCAATGACTTCGCCCGCCAGCTGACCGCGGGTCAGCTGATGCAGCACCAGACGCTTTTCACCGGTGTTGATGACAGCGCCGGACAGCAGAGCCTGATACTTCTCGCTCAGCTGCATTTCCTCCGCCAGCTTCTTGAGGGCGGCAAGCACCTCGTCATCCACCGCCTTGGCGGCATAGTTATAGGTCATGCCGGCAGCCATGGGCAGGCTGTATTCCTTGGCGCGGCGGGCGCCGTTTTCACCGGCCATGGCTTCCTTCAGGCAAACTTTGTCTTTCAGCTGTTTCAGCTCGCCGTAAGCGGCGGCTTTGTCCAGGTTCTTCCATTCAATCATGTTCAGTACCTCCAATCGGTCTTTGAATTGATTATACTCTTTTTTTCATCTGATTTCAATATCCCTCTTCCGCTGTTCAAAAAAGCGCCGATTTCTGATTTTTCTTCACCGACGGGCAAAAAAAGAATACGGCAGGCAAAATTTTTTCAAAAAGGGGTTGCATATGACCGCGATTCGCGGTAAAATATACCCGTAAGTTGATTAGCACTCACTTAACAAGAGTGCTAACAGCTTGCACATTACCGATACGGAGGAAAATAGATATGACGATCAAGCCTTTGGGTGACCGTGTTGTCATCAAAAATGCTGAAGCTGAAGAAACCACCAAGAGCGGCATCATCCTGACTGCTGCCTCCAAAGAAAAGCCCCAGATGGCCGAAGTGCTGGCTGTCGGCCCCGGCGGCAACGTCGACGGCAAGGAGATCAAAATGCAGGTGACCGTCGGTCAGAAGGTCATTTATTCCAAGTACGCCGGCACCGAGGTCAAGCTGGACGGTCAGGAAGTCATCATCGTCCGCCAGAGCGACATCCTCGCCGTTGTGGAATAATTCTTCTATATAAAGTATATCGCATATTACGGAAAGGAAGTTTTTGATTTATGGCTAAGCAGATCAAATTCGGTGAGGACGCCCGCCGCGCCCTTGAAAAAGGCCTGAACACCCTGGCCGATACCGTTAAAATCACTCTGGGACCCAAGGGCCGCAACGTTGTGCTGGATAAGAAGTACGGCGCTCCCCTCATCACCAACGACGGTGTGACCATCGCCAAGGAGATCGAACTGGAAGACGCCTTCGAAAACATGGGTGCCCAGCTGATCAAGGAAGTTGCCACCAAGACCAACGACATCGCCGGCGACGGTACCACCACCGCCACCCTGCTGGCTCAGGCCATCGTGCGCGAAGGCATGAAGAACCTGGCTGCCGGCGCCAACCCCATGGTGCTGCGCCGCGGCATCGAAGCTGCCACCAGCGAAGCCGTGCAGGCTCTGACCGAGCTGAGCCGCAAGGTGGAAGACAACAAGGCCATTGAGCAGGTTGCCTCCATCTCCGCCGGCGACGAAAAGATCGGCAAGCTGATCGCCGATGCCATGAAGACCGTCGGCAACGACGGCGTCATCACCGTGGAAGAATCCAAGACCATGCAGACCGCCCTGACCACCACCGAGGGCATGCAGTTTGACCGCGGCTACGCCAGCGCCTACATGGTGACCGATACCGATAAGATGGAAGCCGTGCTGGACAACCCCTACATCCTGATCACTGACAAGAAGATCAGCAACATTCAGGAGATCCTGCCCGTGCTGGAGCAGGTCGTGCAGCAGGGCCGCAAGATGCTGATCATCGCCGAGGATGTCGAGGGCGAAGCCCTGGCCACCCTGGTCGTCAACAAGATCCGCGGCACCTTCACCTGCGTGGCCGTCAAGGCTCCCGGCTTCGGCGATCGCCGCAAGGAAATGCTGCGTGACATCGCCATCCTGACCGGCGGTCAGGTCATCAGCACCGAGATTGGTCTGGAACTGAAGGACGCCACTGTGGATATGCTGGGTCAGGCCCGCACCGTCAAGGTCGACAAGGACAACACCACCATCGTCGACGGCGCCGGCAACAAGGCTGACATCGAATCCCGTGTGGCCCAGATCCGCGTACAGATCGGTGAGACCACCAGTGATTACGACCGTGAAAAGCTGCAGGAGCGCCTGGCCAAGCTGGCCGGCGGCGTGGCCGTCATCCAGGTCGGTGCCGCTACCGAAGTCGAGATGAAGGAGCGCAAGCTGCGCATCGAAGACGCTCTGGCTGCTACCCGTGCCGCTGTGGAAGAGGGCATCGTGCCCGGCGGCGGCGTGGCGCTGCTGTCTGCCATGAAGCGCGTCAAGGCCATCGTCAACAACTATCAGGGTGATGAGCGCACCGGTGTGCAGATCATCCTCAACGCCATGGAAGAGCCCATGCGCCAGATCAGCCGCAACGCCGGCATCGACGGCAGCGTGATCATTGAGAACATCCGCCGCCGCAACAAGCCCGATTACGGCTACGATGCCCTGAAGGACAGATACGGCGATATGTTCGAGTTCGGTATCATCGACCCCACCAAGGTGACCCGCAGTGCCCTGATGAACGCCTCCAGCGTTGCCTCCATGGTGCTGACCACCGAATCCCTGGTGACCGACATTCCCCAGCCCGAACCCGCTGCTCCCGCTGCCAACGCCGGCATGGGCGGCGGCATGTATTGATCCCCGCGATCCATCACGCTCACACGGCGGAAAGCTTCGGCTTTCCGCCTTTTTTTGTTCGAAAGTTCCTTTGTTTTTTATTGACAAACCCTTTGAAAAAGAATAAAATACACTTCGACAACCAACGCGTGTCCTTTAACCCGGTCCGGAGAGGCTGGGAAGGCTGCACAACAACGGTTTTGCCGCCTTGCCCGCCATGGGCAAGGCGTTTTCTCTTGGGGCGCGCCGGTTGATCTTCGAAGGAGGCATCAGTTATTATGAAACTGACCTACAACATCAGCGACAAGCCGAAGCTGTCCCAGACGCTCGTCTTTGCTCTGCAGCAGGTGCTGGCCATTCTGGCCGCCACCATCGCCGTGCCCTCCATCGTCGGCAACGGTATGAGCCAGTCCGCCGCCCTGTTCGGCGCCGGTATCGGTACCCTCGTTTACCTCGCTTTCACCAAGTTCAAGAGCCCCGTGTTCCTGGGTTCTTCCTTCGCCTTCCTGGGCTCCATGTTCACCGCCTTCGCCGGTGCCGTTTCCATGGCTGCCGGTTACGCCGGCATCCTGCTGGGCGCCATCTTCGCCGGTCTGGTGTACGTTGTCATCGCTCTGGTCGTTAAGAAGAGCGGCACCGGCTGGATCAAGAAGCTGATGCCCGCTGTTGTTATCGGACCTACCGTGGCCATCATCGGTCTGTCCCTGGCCGGCAACGCTGTGGGCGACCTCAAGACCGCCACTGCCGGCGGCTCTGAGTATCTGGCCATTGTCTGCGGTCTGGTCACCCTGGGCGCCACCATGTACGCCTCCGTGTACGGCAAGAAGTTCATCAAGATGATCCCCTTCATCATCGGTATCTGCGCCGGCTATGCCGTTGCCGCCGTGATGACCGTCATCGGCACCATCGCCAATGTTCAGGTCCTGATGATCATCGACTTCAGCAAGTTCAACAACATGCAGTGGGTGCCCGACTTCACCTTCGTCAAGGCCTTCAACGGTCTGGGCGAGCTGACCGCCTCCTACATCGCCACCATCGCCGTCGCTTATGTGCCCGTCGCCTTCGTTGTGTTCGCCGAGCATATCGCCGACCACATGAACCTCTCCTCCATCATCGAGCATGACCTGCTGACCGATCCCGGCCTGCACAACACCCTGCTGGGCGACGG
>JAKSQG010000002.1 GCA_024404275.1 Clostridia bacterium
AACAGCGCGGCAAAATCCTGCGGGGTAAAGCGATGATAGCCGACATGCCCCATCTCCTCCGTCAGGCAGTAGCGGTAATCGTCGGGGGTGCCGTTTTCAAAATACACCAGCGTGCCCTCCTCACCCTCGGGCATGGGTTCAACGTGCGCCTTGCCGTACTGACGGAACAGCGAAAGCACCTCGTCCATGCCGGCATGATGGCTGCCGATGAGCTTGATAAAAGCTTCCAGAAAAGCATGCTCCGGCATGTGATCCCTGACCCACAGCCCTGCCTTTTCGGGAAAGCACAGGCACAGGCGGTCACCATCATCGCTGATTTCCGGACGCCCAAGACGGTCGCCCACGTAGTCGGCAAACTCCGTTTCCAGGGCGTGGGTCAGCTTTTCTTTGTCGGCTTGCGTATTCAGCAGCGCTGCGAGCGAGCGCGGGGGATAGTACAGGCGGATGTCACCGGGCATGAAGCCCAGCTTCAGCTGCTGCTCGCACAATACATCGATGACGTTTTTTTCAAGCTGTTCGCAATTCATATTCATTGACCTGCATGTTCGAGATTTTGTGTCAGACGGCTGCGGAAGGCTTCGTCGCCATGGAGCCCCATGAGATGCATCGCCTCCACCGCAGCGCCGCATACGGGCGGACGTTTGGGGAAAATATAGCGGATATCGGGCGGGGTCAGGCGTTTGAGCTCTTCGGCGTATTCGGGGTAATGGGCAAAGATGCCGCCGTTGAGCACCAGCGTAAAGGCACCGTAGTCGCGGTAAATGGGCTGCACCAGTTTGACCAGCTCCCCGATGGATCGATCAAAGATGCGCTGTGCCGCGGCGTCACCTGCCGCCCGCGCCTCAAACACTGTGGAGGCAAAGGAGGCAAAATACGGCCGTCCGCCCTGATAGAAGGCGGCAATGTGCTTTTCGGCTCTTTCGCCGCAGCGGGCGGCGATAAGGTCGCTGAGCATCGTTTTTTCGCCCGTGCCGTCGGCTTCGTCAATGGCTGCCTGTACGGCTCTCAGCCCCAGCAGATAGCCGCTGCCGCCGCCGCCGATGAGCCAGCCCCAGCCGCCCACGGTGCGCACTGCGTCGCCCATGCGCACATACATGCCGCTGCCGGTGCCGCAGATCATGCTGGCGCCGTCCGCGTGCCCGAGCTCGGCGGAAATGAGCATCATGCCGTCGGCTTCGACCTTCAGCTTTTCAATGCCCGTCATGCGGCGCAGCGTCTGCTCCGCCTCGTCAAAATACTGGATGCCGGCGATGCCGCAGTACACAGCGTCCGCGGGACCAAGACGCCGAATCAGCTCCGCGCAGCGGGTGCAGGCGGTATCAAAGCCGATGTTGAGCGGGTTCATACCCTCGCCCAGCTCGCGCCGCAATACGGTACCTTGTTCGTTGAACAGCAGCGCCTCTGTTTTGGTGCCGCCCGCGTCAATGGCAATCAGATTCATGGAGCCGCCTCCTTTTTTGTTCAGTTTAGCTTTTTTATGCTTTTCCGTCAAGAAAAAAGCGTGCAGGCGAAAGACAATAGGAGTCAAAATCACTTTTGCACGGAGGGCCATGTAAGGCCATGCAGGACCATGTCTGAAAAATCAGAATCATGATAAGATAACACCCTGCGTTGAAGATACTCATCATCAGCGCAGGGTGCAATATTGTTGAAAAAGTCGGTTTTTCGCGGAGGGCTTGGGAACCGCCCTTTTTGCCTTCAAAAAGGGTGGTTCCCAACGATCTCCGTATTATTTGACCACGATGTTCAGCAGGCGTCCGGGGACGAAGATGAACTTGACAATGGTCTTGCCGCCCACAGCAGCCACAACGGCTTCGTGCTCGCGGAGGGCTTCGGCCTCTTCACGGGTCATGCCGTTGGGGATCATGATGCGGCCCTTGATCTTGCCGTTGACCTGAATGGCGATCTCGATCTCATCGAGCACCATGGCCTTTTCGTCATACTTGGGCCAGGGCTGGGTGTAGATGGGGGTGCCGAAGCCCTGCAGCTCCCAGATCTCCTCACACACATGGGGAGCAACGGGGTCGAGCAGCAGCAGCAGGGTCTTGAGCTCGCCGCGGGTGATGCTGCCCTTCTTGACGATCTCGTTGACCAGCGTCATCATCTGGGCGATGGCGGTGTTGAACTTCATGCCGTCATAGTCTTCGGACACCTTCTTGATGGTGGTGTGCACGGAGACCATCAGGTCCTTGCTGATCTCCTCTTCGGGGGTCAGCACTTCCTGCAGACGCCACACGCGCTCAATGAACTTGCGGCAGCCGCGGGCGCCGGTGGTGCTCCACGGAATGGCCTGTTCAAAGGCACCCATGAACATCTCATACATGCGGAAGGCATCGGCACCGATCTCGTCCACCACGTCGTCGGGGTTGACCACGTTGCCCTTGGACTTGGACATCTTTTCGATGATGGGCTTGCCGTTGCTGTCCAGCTTGAGGATGGGGTTGCCGTTTTCGTCCAGCTTGGGGGCCACCTGACCGTTGGCGTCGCGCTCGGTCTCATAGGCGTAAGCCAGCACCATGCCGTGGCTGGTGCGCTTCTTGTAGGGCTCCGCCAGCGGCACCACGCCGATATCGTGCAGGAACAGGTTCCAGAAACGGCTGTAGAGCAGATGCAGGGTGGTGTGCTCCATACCGCCGTTGTACCAGTCCACGTTCATCCAGTACTTCAGCGCTTCGGGAGATGCCAGCGCCTCATTGTTGTGCGGATCGCAGTAGCGCAGGAAATACCAGCTGCTGCCGGCCCACTGGGGCATGGTGTCCGTTTCGCGCTTGGCATCGCCGCCGCACTTGGGGCACTTGCAGTTGACCCAGTCGGTGATCTTGGCCAGCGGGCTTTCGCCGGTCTCGGTGGGTTCGTAGTTCTTTACGTTGGGCAGCAGCAGGGGCAGGTCCTTTTCATCCAGGGGCACCATGCCGCAGCAGGGGCAGTGCACGATCGGGATGGGCTCGCCCCAGTAACGCTGACGGGCAAACACCCAGTCACGCAGCTTGTAGTTGATCTTGCGCTGACCAAAGCCCTTTTCCTGCACGTAGTCGATGACGGCCTTCTTGGCTTCGGCGACGGTCATGCCGTCCATGAAGCCGGAGTTGACCATCACGCCGGTGGCCACGTCGGGGAAGCATTCTTCCTGCACGTTCTTGCCGCCGCCGACCACCTCAATGATGGGCAGGTCAAACTTCTTGGCAAAATCCCAGTCGCGCTCATCGTGAGCGGGCACGGCCATGATGGCGCCGGTGCCGTAGGTCATCAGTACATAGTCGCTGACCCAGATCGGGATGGTCTTGCCGTTGATGGGGTTGACGGCGCGCAGACCCTTGATCTCCACACCGGTCTTGTCCTTGTTGATCTCGGTGCGCTCAAAGTCGCTCTTGCGCTGGGCGGCGGCACGGTATTCCATCAGCTCATCCCAGTTGGTGATGACGCTCTTGTACTTTTCCAGATAGGGATGCTCGGGGGAAACGACCATGTAGGTGACGCCGAACAGCGTGTCGGGACGGGTGGTGAAGACACGCAGCTTGTCATCGGTGTTTTCCAGGGCAAAATCCAGCTCGGCGCCTTCGCTGCGGCCGATCCAGTTGCGCTGGGAGGTCTTGACGCGGTCAATGAAGTCAACGGTGTCCAGGCCGTCCAGCAGCTTCTGGGCATAGGCGGTGATGCGCAGCATCCACTGGCTCTGCTGCTTGTGGATAACGGCGCTGCCGCAGCGCTCGCACACGCCGTCGACCACTTCTTCGTTGGCCAGCACGCACTTGCAGCTGGTGCACCAGTTGACGGGCATGCTGCTCTTGTAGGCCAGGCCGTGCTTGTACATCTGCAGGAAGATCCACTGCGTCCACTTGTAGTAGGCGGGATCGGTGGTATCGACCTCACGGTCATAATCGAAGGAGAAGCCCAGCATCTGCAGCTGCTCGCGGAAATGCTGAATGTTCTTCTGCGTCACCTCGGCGGGGTGAACGTGATTTTTGATGGCAAAGTTTTCAGTGGGCAGACCGAAGGCATCCCAGCCGATGGGATGCAGCACGTTATAGCCCTCCATGCGCTTTTTGCGGGCGACGATGTCCAGCGCGGTGTAGGGACGGGGATGACCCACATGCAGACCGGCACCGGAGGGATAGGGGAACTCGATCAGCGTATAGTACTTGGGACGGGTGTAATCATTGGTGGCGGCAAAAGCCTTGTTGTCCATCCAGACCTTCTGCCACTTCTTCTCAATGTGTTTCGGATCATACAGCGGGATCGAAGCCATGAGGGTACCTCCTTCAACAATAAACCGCCCCGCCGGGAAAGGCGAAGCGGATGAACGCAATCATTTGATCATAATTGCAACCGCAAAATTCATTATAACCAATAAATTCCGCGGTGTAAAGGATTTTTTAGCCCTGCAGCAGGTACCAGCGGAGGACGTCCTCGATCCAGTAGGTAAACTCGGTGGAGGGCAGGCGCGCCGCCAGCGGACGCAGGCGGGCATAGCATGCGGCGCCGTCCTCCGCCCCCTCCCAGATGTCGGCAAAGCAGAAATCATATTCGCCGCCCTGCAGATTCTCCAGATAGGCAAAGGCATCCGCCTTGATGACGCGGATCTTTTCCTTGTTCGGAAAATGCGGCAGCAGCTGTTCGTTGAACAATTGAATGACCTCGTCGCTCAGCTCGATGATATCGATGCTTTCGACGTTGTCCTTCTGGCTGACGGCGAAGGGATAATAGCCCAGTCCCAACCCCAGCACCAGCACGCGACCGTGCGCCTGCCGCATCTGCTTTTTCATGGAGTTGATCTAAGAGGGGCACACGCTCATCCACGGCATGTTGCCCTCATAAACGGCGGGGAAGGAAACTTCGCCGGAGCAGAATCCAAGACGCGGCACCGTCAGCGGGGCATTCACATCGGGCATATTGTACTGAAACAGTTCGCCGCGGCTGTAGGTGGCGCGCCCCAGGGTGAAGCGTCCGATGCGCTGCGGCTCAAACCGCACAGCCTTCAGATAGGGCTCCTCGGCAAAATCCCGCGGCGTGTAGCGGCGGGCGTTTTGAAACAGCACCCGCGTGTAATCATCAAACTCCGGCTTGTCCAGCCCCACGGCTTCGGCAAAGCGCTTCATCACGTAGAAGGTCTCGGGGTCGTCAACGAGCCACCCGCGGTCGGCATAGCGGCGGCGCTCTTCTTCGGTCATCCCCATGACGAAGGCGGCGGCTTCCCCGGGGGCATAATCAATGTAGGGCGCCTGCTCGGCGATCATGCGGGAGATCTATGCTGAAAGCTGTTCGGAAAATGCTTTATCCATCGGGAGTCCTCCGGTCAGGGAAGCGTCACGCTGTCGATCGTGCTGCTTTCCGTGTAGAACAGGGCGGTGCCGTTGACGGCGACTGCGTCATGCAGGGCATCCAGCGGATAGAATGCCACCGTGCGGGTGAAGCCCTCGCCCTGCAGGGTCAGCACGGTATGCGGCGTGCCCTGCGGCATCCATCCCGCGGGCAGGCGGGAGGAGGCTTTGAAGGTCACAAGACCCTTGTAAAAGGTCAGAAAGGCGTTGCTGTCCACCGCGGCACCGTCTTTGGTGACGGACAGGTCATAGAGCACATTGCCATTCGCGTCGGTCTGAAGCTCGTTGTTTTCCAGCACGCTTTCGGTCAGACGGATGTCATAGCGGGCAGCCTCACCGTTTTTTGTCCATTCCAGAACGGTGAGCATATTGGTGGGAATGCTGACAGGCAATGCCGACAACAGCGTTTCATATCCTTGCGACAGCAGGAAGCCCGCCGAAAAATCGGTCGCCTTGTACACCAGATCGCGGTACAGGCAGTAGAAGCTGACATCATTGGCAGGATCGCCGCAGGCAAAGGTCAGGCTGTAGGGGTCAAGAGTCGTCTCGGCGGCGGTGTTGCCCTCACTGTCGTAGCCCGTCACCACGCTTGCGGCAATGTCCAGCGTGACCACACGGCGGGGCGCAACCAGACCGTAGGGGGGCAATTCCGCCCCTTCTCCGGCCACGCACTGCGCCAGACGCAGTCCTTCCAGCTTGGAGAGCAGCGTCTCCACGGCGGCGGTGCTGAGCGGGTATTCAAAGGGGGAGGTCATGTACCAGCCCTCGCTGTGGCGCTCCATGCGGAATGGCGCATCCCCTTCAAAGGTCACGGCATCGATGAGGTCGGCCCGCAGCGCCAGCGATGGCACGGTGTGCAGCGCACGGGAGGAAAGGCACAATGTATCGTACATGTCGCGGGAGACGGCGTACACGGTGTCATCGTTCTCAACCATGAAATAATAGCGCACCATCTCCTCGGGAACGCGTGCGCCGATGCGGTAGCACAGGCGGCTGCCGTCGGTGTAGTTCACCTCGGCGCGGATGCACTGTGCCGCCTCCAGCCCAAAGTCGGCTTCCGTCAGCCCATTGAAGCTGCCAAGGCGTCCCACGGTGTATTCGGTGATCACCGTGGCGCCCTCGTAAAGGAAAGAGGAGAGCATGCTCTGATTAAAGCGGAAGCCGTCATCGCCTGCCATGTGCCACGTGCCGTCCTGCTGAAGGACAGTGTAGGTCTCGTCGGCGTTGGTGACGGTCATCGAAACGATCTCTTCGATGCTGCGGTTGGAAAAGACGGTGGTGGTGTCTGCTTTTCTCGGCAATTCCACCACGGCGGGGCGGCGGGCAAAATGCACGGCACAACCGATGCCCGCGGCCAGCAGCAGAACCGGCAAAAGCAGCAGCAAATGGTTCTTTTTGCTCTTGGGACGTACGGTTTTTCTTCTGACGGTGTTCATAGATTTCTGCGGGGGCGGTAAATGGCCAGCGCCAGTACCAGTACGATAAGGGGAGCCAGCATGAGCAGCACAGCCGGCAGGGCGGCGCTGGCAAAGGTCAATTGCGGGCGGGCGGCGGTGCGGGATACGATGTCCAGACGGATATCGCTGCCGCCGCTGAGGGTGCTCAAAGCCTGCAGCAGCAGTTCGCCGCTGTAGGTGTAGGTGTACATCCAGTCATCCAGAAACAGGCTGCTGTTGCCGATGGCAAAGGCACGGCTGTCCTTTCCGCCGTCAAAAAAGCGGTGGGCGGACAGGGCGAGCGCAAACGTGCCCTGTCGGTCGCCTTCCCTGAAATCGACGGTGATGTTGGCACCGCTGCCCGTCAGCTGACGGATGTAGGCGGTGGGGCCGCTTTGCAGCACCACCTCGGTCGTCAGCGCGGAGCCGGTTGCCGCAGGCGTTTCAAAGGCACGGGCTCCGGCTAGCAGCACCGAGTCGGCATGACCCGCCTTGAGTACGCCGGTCAGATCGGTATACAGCATTTCGGGCAGCAGGTTGGGGACGGATTCATAATAGGTGCCGGTGTCGACGCTGTCCGCCAGCACCAGACCGGGGATGGGCTCAATGCCGTACAGGCGGTAGAATGCATACAGGTTGGGCAGCGTGTCGGGGTCGGTCCAGTCCACGGTGATGAACAGGTCGCCGCCCGCCTCGGCATAAGCCGTCAGTTTGCGCAGCTCGGCTTCGGTGATATCGCGGGTGGGGGAGAGGATCATCAGCGGTTCATCGGCATTCAGCTGACCGTCTGCCATCAGATTGACAAACGTCATCGTATAGCCGGAGGCCGTCAGGTGGGATCTCATCACGGCGATCTCGTTTTCGGTCAGCTCACCGTGCCCCTGCAGGACCTGCACACGCGGCAGCTCGTCCAACGTAATGTACACCAGTGCCTCGGTCATGCTCTTTTCGTACGTCCAGCCGGTGATGACCCAGCTGCCCGTCTCGGGCGAGTAGGCGTATTCGCAATAATCCTCGGCGGACAGCACGCGGGTGCGTCCCGTATCGGCGCAGTACAAAATCAGGCAGTCGCCGGAAACGGAGGCGTCCGCGTCATTGTCCGATACCATCTGCAAAAGCAGCGGGTTGCGGGTCAGGTTTTCCTGCGACCAGCTGAAATGATCGCTGCGGGACTGATAGCGGTTCAGCAGGGCGATCAGCTGGTTATCCTCGCTGCCGTCGGAAAACACGGCGTATGCATGCACATCTTTATCAAGGGAGCGCAGCAGCGTGTCGGTGGTTTCACCTGTGGTGGAAATGGCATTGAAGGAAAGGTCGCTTTGCCAGCCGAAACGCTGTTCGCCGATGTCGATGAGCACCGTAAACAGGATCAGGGCGGCAATTACGCCCGTGCACAGCAGCAGCTGATAGCCGCCGTGGTGCAGCCGGGGGGAGCGGAAGAGCCGGCGCAGCTTTTCAAAACACTTTTTCATACGCTCCGCCACCTCCTCATGTCCAGATGCCGCACGCACAAAAACAGCATGGCAAAGATCACCGCGGCAAAATAGGCCACGGAGGCATAGCTCATCTGCCCAAGACGGAAGGGCGTGCAGCGCTGATAGGGGCTGATGAATTCCAGCACGGCATTCAGGGGCGCCATCGTGACCGCCGCGTTCAGCACATCAATGAGCCACAGCCCGAGGTTCACACCAAAGGCGGTCACCGCGGCGGTCATGGTGCTGCGGGCACGGACGGACAGGTACAGATCAATGGCAATGAAGGCACAGCCCTGCAGGATAAAGCCCGTATAGCCGGCCAGCAGCTCCCCCGGATAGAC
Organism: Clostridia bacterium; assembly: GCA_024404275.1. GTDB lineage: Bacteria > Bacillota > Clostridia > Christensenellales > Aristaeellaceae > SFMI01. Next base: position 8,571 of record JAKSQG010000002.1, read on the forward strand.
CCTGCCCCACAGGGCGATGATCAGCACATAGACCAAAGAAAGCAGGACGGTGATCATCAGCACCGTGCAGGCGGCCAGATATTTGCCCAGCACAATGCCGGTCAGCGGGGCGGGGGAGGTATAGAGCAATTGATCGGTGTGCTGCCGGCGGTCGCCGGCAAAGCTGCGCATGGTCAGGATGGGGGTCAGCAGCATCCACAGATAGCCCATCATCCAGAGCAGGCTCAGCACATCGCCGGAGCGTGCGGCCACATTGTTGACCGCGCAGAAGATGCTGCCGAGCAGCAGAAAAACGCCCATGTACACATAGGCGCCCGCCGTATAAAAATAGCTTTGCAGCTCACGCAAATAAACCGCTTTCATGGTGTCCTTTTCTATGATTCAAAAATGGTTCAGGATTGGGTACAGCGGAGGAAGACTTCCTCCAGCGTGCTTTCGGCCGCCTCCAGCCGCATCAGCGGCATTTCCAACGCCGTCAAAAGGGTAAACAGCTCCTGCTCGGCGGTGCCGCCGGCCTTGCAGGTCAGGTTCAGGGCGATCTGTCCCTTATCGTCGCAGGGAACGCGGACGGCGGAAATCACCGAGGGCAGCGACCGGACGCCGCTCATCAGCTGCTTCTCGCTGCCCAATACCCTGGCGGACAGGCGGTAGGTGCTGCTTTTGCCGATGTCCTGCAGCTTTTCGTCAAAAACCACGCGGCCGCGGTGCAGGATGACCGCACGCGTGCACACCTCCTGTACTTCGCTCAACACATGGGAGGAAAAGATGACCGTGCGCCCATGGGAAAGCGAGCGCACCAGCTCCCGGAATTCCACCGTTTGCCGGGGGTCCAGACCGGAGGTGGGCTCATCCAGCACCAGAATGGGCGGGTCGCCGCACAAGGCCTGCGCCAAACCGACCCTCTGCCGCCAGCCCTTTGAAAGGTTGCCGATGCGGCGCCCTTCCACCTCTTTCGTATGCGTCAGCTGCAGGATTTCATCGATGTGCGCCTCGGCGTCCGCTTTCACCACCAGACGCAGGGCGCAGACGAAGCGCAAAAAATCGCGGACGGTCATTTCATCATACAGCGGCGCCTGCTCCGGCAGATAGCCCAGCAGCTGCTTGGCTTGCCGGGGCTCCAGCGTCAGGTCATGACCGTCCAGAGAGATACTGCCCTGTGTGGGGGCCATAAAACCCGTCAGCATGTTGAGCAGCGTGGTCTTGCCGGCACCGTTGGGTCCCAGCAGTCCCAGCACCTCGCCGGGCTGCACCCGAAGCGAGATATCGTGCACAGCCTCCTTGCTGCCATAACGCTTGCTGACGGAAGAAATCACAATCATCCCGGGAATACTCCTTTTTGGTATCGTCTCATTATAGCACGTCGTGCCCCCTTATGGGTGAATAATATGTGAACAAACAAAAAGAACCGCCCCGGGAAGCCCGGGACGGAAGTAAAATCTTATTACAGCGCGGCACATTCGGCGGCCACCGCGGCTTCGCAGCTCTGCATGGCGCGAAGCGTGCGGTCCAGCAGTTCCTCCAGCGTCCAGCCCAGGATCTCGGCACCCTTGCTGATGACCTCGCGGGAGCAGCCGGCGGCAAAACGCTTGTCCTTGAACTTCTTTTTGAGACTGGAAAGCTCCATGTCCGTGCAGCTGCCGGAGGGGCGCATGCGGGCGGCGGCACCGATGAGACCGGTCAGTTCATCCGCGGCAAACAGCACCTTTTCCATCGTGTGCTCGGGGGCAATGTCACAGCACAGTCCCCAGCCGTGGGAGCAGATGGCATGCACCATCTCGGCAGAGCAGTTGATCTCCGCCAGCAGCTCGGGAGCCTTCTGACAGTGCTGCTCGGGCCAGCCCTCAAAATCGATATCGTGGAGCAGTCCGCAAAGGCTCCAGAAACCGACATCCTCGCCAAAGCCCAGTTCGTTGGCATACCAGCGCATGCAGCCTTCCACCGTCAGGGCATGCTGCAGGTGGAAGGGTTCCTTGTTGTATTTTTTGAGCAGCTCCAGCGCCTGTTCGCGGGTGATGACGGTATTCATCAGTTGCTGTCCTCCGTTTTTTCATCCTCGCCGAAAAGTGCCCTGACGAACTGATTGGCGTCAAAGGCCTGCAGGTCGTCAATGCCCTCACCCACGCCGATGTACCACACGGGCACGTTCAGCTCGCGGCGGATGGCAATGGCCACGCCGCCCTTGGCGGTGCCGTCCAGCTTGGTCAGGATCAGACCGTTGATTTCAACGGCTTCCTTGAACATCTTGGCCTGGTTGATGCCGTTCTGACCGGTGGTGGCGTCCAGAATCAGCATGCAGCGCACGGTGGCCTCGCTGAAGTCCTTATCGATGATGCGGCGCATCTTCGACAGCTCGTCCATCAGGTTCTTTTTGTTGTGCAGGCGGCCGGCGGTGTCGATGATGAGCAGGTCGGCCTTGCGGGCCTTGGCAGCCTGCACGGCGTCATACACCACGGCGGCGGGGTCGCTGCCGGGCTGATGCTTGATGAGCGGCACATTGGCTCTTTCGGCCCACACCGCCAGCTGGTCATCGGCGGCGGCACGGAAAGTATCGCCCGCAGCCAGGATGACGCTGCGGCCGATCTATTGAAATCTCAGCGCCAGCTTGCCCACCGTGGTGGTCTTGCCCACGCCGTTGACGCCCACCACAAACATGACCATGGGCCAGTGCAGGGCGGGACGGGGAATGTTCATTTCCTCGGTCAGCAGCTCCTTGAACATTTCACGTGCCGTGGCGGCATCCTTGACCTTCTTGTCCTCGATGCGGCTGCGCAGCTCGTCAATGATCTCGGTGCTGGCTTTGACGCCCACGTCGCTGAGCAGCAGGATATCGGTCAGCTCCTCATAAAAATCATCATCGATGACACGGGTGTTTTCGACCAGCTCGTCCACCTTGTCGGAAATGTTGGATTTGGACTTGAACAGTCCCTGCTTCAGTTTTTGAAAAAAGCCCATATCGTGTATCTCCTTACTGATAATTTTCCAGATTGACGCTTACCATGCGGCTGACGCCCTTTTCCTGCATGGCGACGCCGTACAGGGAGTCGCAGCGTTCCATGGTGCCCTTGCGGTGGGTGACGACCACAAACTGTGTGCCCTTGGCAAACTCCACCAGATAATCGGCAAAATAGCCGATGTTGGCTTCGTCCAGAGCCGCTTCGATCTCATCCAGAATGCAGAAGGGCGTGGGGCGCACCTTCAGCATGGCAAACAGGATGGCAATGGCGGTCAGCGCGCGCTCGCCGCCGGAGAGCAGGCTCAGCAGCTGCAGCTTCTTTCCCGGGGGCTGCGCCACCACCTCGATGCCGCAGGTCAGCGGCTCGTTCGGGTCCTCCAGCTTGAGCTCCGCCTGTCCGCCGCCAAAGAGGCGTACAAACGTTTCCTTGAAATAGCCGTTCAGACGGTCAAACTCGACCACAAACTGCTTTTCCATCTGACCCATCAGCCGCTTGATGAGGCTGCGCAGGTCGGCTTCCGCCTTGGTCATGTCCTCCTGCTGGCGGGTCATGTCGTCAAAGCGTTCCTTGGTCTGGGCGTATTCTTCCACGGCACGCGTGTTGATGGGGCCCAGCGCGCGGATCTCCCTTTGCAGACCGGCGGCTTCCTTTTCACCCGCGGTCAGGGAGAAGGCATCTGCCGGCAGGCGGTATTCCTCGGCGATGGCGAGCGTGGCCTCGTAGGTGTTCCACATGTGCTCGGTCAGCGTATTCAGCTCGTTTTCCGCACGGGCACTTTGCAGTTCGGTGCGGTGAAGCTGTTCGCCGTCGGCGTTGTATTTTTCGTGCAGGCGCTCGCTTTCGGCGACCAGCTCACGCTGCTGCGCCTGCTTTTCGGAACGTGTCTTTTCCAGTGCCGCGGTGTCCTCTTCCAGTTGACGCAGGGCGGCGTTCTGTTCGGCTGCCGCCTCGGTCAGCTGCCGCAGCAGCTCGGTGCCGTCCTCCAGCATCTTGCGCTGTTCGGTCAGCTTGTTTTCGGCTTCGGCACGCTCCTGACGCAGGTCGTTTTCCTCCTGCTCGCGGCGTTCCTTGTCACGGCGCAGGGTATCCAGCTTGTGCTGCAGGTCGGCCAGTTCCAGCCTTCTGCGCTCCAGACCGCCGCGCAGCAGATCGGCTTTTTCGCGGGCGGCACGCAGTTCATCCTGCAGCTGCTCGGTCTTCTGCTCCAGCGCTTCGCGGTCCACCGCAGCGCTTTCGGTGCCCTCGGTCAGGCTCTTGAGGTCAGCCCGCAGCTCTTCCAGGCTGTCCACCAGCTGTGTGATGGCAGCGCGCGTTTTGTTCAGCTGCTGCTCGGCGCTTTCCAACTCGGCAGAGGTGTTGAACACATGCTCCTGCTCACGGGCAACGGCGATCTCCTGCTGATGCATGGCCTCGGCAGCCTCGGCACTCAGGCGGCGGGCTTCCCGCTGCTTGTCCTGCAGGCGCACGGCTTCTTCGGTCAGATGGTTGAACAGCTTTTCATCTTCCTGCAGCCGCGCCGTCAGTTCCTTGATCTCGCGTTCACGGGAAAGGAAGTTGCTGGTCTTGCCCTTCATGGAGCCGCCCGTCATGGAGCCGCCCGAGTGCATGACCTGACCGTCCAGCGTGACCAGACGGAAGGAATAGCGTCCCGCGCGCATGATGGGCAGGGCGGCATTCAGGTCGGATGCGATCACGGTGCGCCCCAGAAGGTTTTCCATCACGGGGCGGTATTTCTGATCATAGCCGATCAGCTCGCTCGCCACGCCCAGGCAGCCGGGCATCGACAGCACACGGCGCTCCTCGTTGTTCAAACTGTAGGGGCGCACGGTGTTGAGGGGCAAAAAGGTGGCACGGCCGCCGTCGGTGCGCTTCAGGTATTCGATCAAACGCTTGGCGGTCACATCGGTGCCGGTAATGATGTTCTGCAGGGCGCCGCCCAGCACGGAATCAACGGCGGTCTCCAGTTCTTTGGGAACCTCGATCAGCTGGGCGACCACGCCGCACACATCGGGGTCATTATGCCCGGCCTGCAGGGCCCGGCGGACGGCGTTGGCATAGCCCTCCATGTCACGGGCCATTTCGCTCAACACGTGCAGGCGGCTGCGGGCGGACTGCATATCCAGGTTCAGCTTCTGCCTGCGGTCGTTCTGCGTGTTCATTTCATCGCCGAGTGAGCGGGCTTCGGCTTCCAGACGGCGGGCTTCGCCGCGGCAGGCGGTCAGGGTCTCGTCAGCCTCGCGCTGCAATTCCAGCGCGGCGTCATACTGCTGCCGCAGTTCCGCCTGACGGCTCACGCGTTCGCTTTCATTGGAACGCAGCTGCTCCAGATAGTTTTCCATCTGGGCGCACATCGTTTCCTTCTGGGTGCGGCTGTTGCGCACATCGCTCAGACGGTTGACAGCGGTCAAAATATCGGCTTTATGATCATTGAGCCGCTCCTCGGCTTCTTCGGCGGCTTGTTCGGCGGCGGCGGCCTCTTCCTCGGCGGCCGTCAGCGCTTCAGCGGCAGCGGTCAACTCCTCCTGCATCAGGGAGCCGCTGCCTTCGCCTTCCTCGGCAAGACGGCGCAGCACCTCAAGGCGGCTGTCCGCGGCGGCGACCTGCGCGGTCAGGCGTTCTTCCTCGGCCTTCAGCGCTTCACCGCGGGCTTCGGCTCGCTCCCGCGCCGTTTCGGTCTTATGGGCTTCCTCGGAGCTCAGACGGATGTCCGCCCGGTACTGACTGATATCATCCTCCATGCGGCTGATGATGTCGTCCAGCGCGGTACGCTCATTGCTGTTTTCATGCAGGCGCGCTTCGGTCTGCAGCTGCGTGTCGTGCAGCAGCTCCAGCGTTTCCTTCAGTTCCCTGATGCGCTCGGAAAGCTTATCCTGCCGCAGCAGGAAGATGTTCATTTCCAGCGTCTTGAGCCGCTCGGCCAGCTCCTGATATTTCAGCGCTGACTGCGCCTGCTCGTGCAGCGGCTAAATGCGGCTGCCCAGCTCCTGCAAAAGGTCGTTGACGCGGCTTAAATTGTCCAGCGTGCGGGACAGCTTGTGCTCGGCGTCTTCCTTGCGCACGCGGAAGGTGCTGATGCCGGCGGCCTCCTCAAAGACCTCGCGGCGGTCCTCACTCTTGTTGGAAAGAATATCGTCGATACGGCCCTGACCGATGTTGCTGTAGCCGTCCTTGCCGATGCCGGTATCATAAAACAGCTCACGGATGTCCTTGAGCCTGCAGGCTTTTTTGTTGAGATAATATTCGCTGTCGCCGTTGCGGTACAACCGGCGGGTCACGGCCACCTCGGCAAAGTTGGTGCGCAGGGCGCCGTCCTCGTTTTCAAAGGTCAGCGTCACCTCGGCAAAGGTCAGCTTCTTGCGCTTCTCCGTGCCGTTGAAGATGATGTCCTGCATGCTGCCGCCGCGCAGCTCGCGGGGGTTCTGCTCGCCCAGCACCCATTTGACGGCGTCGCCGATGTTGCTTTTGCCCGAACCGTTGGGGCCCACAATGCCCGTGATGCCGCCGTTGAACAGCACTTCGGTGCGCTCGGCAAAGGACTTGAAGCCGTAGATCTCCAGTTTTTTCAGCTTCATCGGGCGCCCTCCCCGCTTTTAAGGTACCGCAGGGCAGCTTCCGCCGCGGCCTGCTCGGCCCGCTTTTTGCGGTTGCCCTCGCCGCGTCCCAGCTCTTTTTCCTCACTGTAGACCGCCACGGTAAAGGTGCGCATGTGGGCGGGGCCTTCTTCACTGAGCGTTTTGTATTCGGGGCAGGGCAGCCCCTTTCCCTGCAAAAGCTCCTGCAATTCGGTCTTGCAGTCCGTGACCGGGATGGGCACGGCTTTTTCGTCGGGCCACAGGGCGTTGACCAGTTTGGCGGCCTGCTCATAGCCCGCGTCCAGATAGACGGCGGCGAGCACGGCTTCCATGGCGTCCGCCAGCACGGCGGGACGTTCCCTTTCTCCGCTGATGTCACTGCCGTGATTCAGCTTCAGATAGCTGCCCAGATGAAGCGAGCGCGCCACGGCGCACAGCGTTTCCTCACGCACCATGCGCGCACGAAGAAAGGTCAGCCCGCCCTCCTCCAGCTCGGGGTGGTGGCTGAACACAAAGTCGCCCATCGCCAGCTGCAGCACGGCGTCCCCCAAAAACTCCAGCCGCTGGTTGTTTTCCGGGCCGCAGGAGGGGTGCGTGAGTGCCAGCTTCAGATAGGAACGGTTATGAAAGGTGTAATGGAGCGCTGCCTCCAGCAGGGTAAGATCGGCCATGGTTTTACTCCTGTTTATCCGCGTACACAAAACGGGCTGCATTGTTTCAGGCAGCCTGTTCTCTGTGCGCGGGGATGATTACTGATGCTCTTCGATATAGCTGACAACATCCGCCACCGTTTTGAAGTTGACAACGGCGTTATCATCCACCATGATGTTGAAGGTGTCTTCCAGCTCCATGATCAGCACCATCACGTTGGCGCTGTCGGCACCCAGGTCTTCCACCAGACGGGAAGAAGGGGTGACCTTATCGGCGGGAACCTTCAGCAGCTTTTCCACCAGAGCGGTGACCTGTTCCAGAATCGTCATGTTTTTTATCTCCTTTAACCGTTATTCGCGGGGGAAGTCTCATTTGCCTGCTGCTTGGCCAGGGTCTCCTTGACGGCGGCTTCGATGCTGCCGACCACGTTGGAGTTGATCATGTTGACGCACTGACGGATGGCGCAGGCCACGGCGTGCGCGTTGGAGGAGCCGTGTGCCTTGACCACAGCACCCTTGACGCCCAGCAGCGGGGCGCCGCCTACTTCGGCATAGTCCATGCGCTTCTTGACGCGCCTGAACGCGGGCTTGGCCAGCAGCGCGCCGATCTTGGAGCGGGTATCGGCCATCATTTCATCCTTGATGATGTGCAGCAGCGTGCCGGAGACGCCTTCCATGAACTTGAGCACCACGTTGCCGGCAAAACCGTCGGTCACCAGCACATCGGCCATGTCGGCGGTCACGTCGCGGCCTTCGATGTTGCCCACAAAGTTGATGGGGGCTTCTTCCAGCAGCTTATACGCTTCCTTGGTCAGCTTGCAGCCCTTTTCGGCTTCGGCGCCATTGTTGAGCAGGCCGACGCGGGGGTTTTTGACGCCGCGGACGCAGCGCATATAAGCGTCGCCCATGATGCCGAACTGCTGCAGATACTGGGGCAGGCAGTCGACGTTGGCACCGCAGTCGATGAGCAGGAAAAAGTCCTTGCCGTTGGGCAGCATGGGGGCAAGGGCGGGGCGCTCAATGCCGTCGATGCGGCCCAGCACAAAGATGCCCGCGGCCAGCGTGGCGCCCGTGGAGCCGGCGGACACAAAGCCGTCCACCTCGTGCTCGCGCAGGGCCTTCATGCCCTTCGCCTGGGCGCTGTCACGCTTGCGGCGCACCGCCATGACGGGCGCTTCGCAGTTGGTGATCACCTCAGTGGTGTGTTCGATCACCAGCCGGTCCATGATGTCATCACAGCCGGTCAGCAGGGGCTTGATGGCAGCCTCGTCGCCGGACAGGGTAATCTTGAGGTCTTTGTCATTGCGCAGCGCCTCAATGGCGCCGTTAACGGTACAGCCGGGGGCGTTGTCGCCGCCCATGGCGTCCAGATAAATGTGAATCATGTGTTTCACCGCCTTGAAAATGCTTGAACGTTTGCAATTATAGCATAGCTGAAAACCGTTTGCAACCGCTGCCCGTTTTTGGCCACAAATCAATAAAACAGCAGGTTTTTCAACGCTTCCGGGGTGTTTACGAAGCAAGCGTCGGGGCAGTCCTGCCGTACCAGCTGGGCCAGCTCGTCCTCGTGTCCCCACATGGCCACGGCGATGTCGCAGCCCGCGGCACGGGCCATGGTGTAGCCGGGCTTCAGGTCATCGACCACCAGAATGTCCTTGAGCTCATAGCCGAAGCTGTCCATGATCCTGTGAATGGGCGCGGGGGAGGGCTTCTGGTTTTCGGCGCCCACCTCCCAGCCCAGCGTCAGGTCGGGCACGGGCAGCCCTGCGGCTTCATAATCGCGCACAATGTAGCGCGCGTAGGAATGCGATACCACGCACACCCTGCCGCCCTCGGCCTTCTGACGGCGGATGATCTCCGGCATGCCGTCATAAAAGGGCGGCACGCGGTCGGATACAAAACGGAACCAGTTTTCCTATTGAAACTTCATTTCCTCGTCCGTCATGTGCAATTGACCGCGGCAGAATTCGTCAAAGGTCAGCTCATACCACTGCCGCTGATATACACTGCGGGGAATGTTCAGCCCCGGGCGCAGCTTGCTCATGGTGTCAAGAAAAGAAAGATAATGGATGGTGTCGGTGGAGCGCACCGCGGTGTCATCGTGGTCCAGCACCAGGCAGGGATAACGCGTCATGCAGGTACCTCATGGGTATAAAAATACCGTAAAGATCGGGCTGGCCCGCGGCACATCACAACAAATGCTTACTGCTGCTTCCTTCCGGACCTGACAGGGTTCACACCGTGCAATCGCACGGGGCCCGACCTTTACGGCACAGACAGTATAACAGATAATTTGCCAAAACACAAGCGAAAAATACAATGTCAGCCAGAGTGTTGACAATCTTTGCCCTGCATGCTATACTGCCCTCGACAACTGAACAGAATGAATCTTCAGGGCGGGGTGCGATTCCCCACCGGCGGTATAGCCCGCGAGCCTCAAAAAGGTTGATCCGGTTGAATTCCGGAGCCGACAGTACAGTCTGGATGGAAGAAGTTTCAAGCATTGCTTTTATTGCGCCGCATGGCGTGTCTTCCTCCCTGAAGTGATTCGGGGAGGTTTTTATTATGCCGGAAGGAGGGAACACACCGTGAAGAAAACAATGGCGCAAAGGCTGAAGCCCTATCTGTTTCTGATGCCCATGCTGGTGTTTGCCGCGGGTTTTGTGTACTATCCCTTCTTCAAGACCTTCCTGTACAGCTTTTCCCGCGTCAATGCCCGCGGCGATATCCTCGGCTTTGTGGGGCTGCAGAATTTCACCTATCTGTTCAGCCGCAGGGAATTTTCCGCCGCCCTTGGCAATACGCTCAGGCTGGCGGTCATCAACGTGCCCGTCACGGTCGCCCTGACCATGTTCCTGGCGCTGCTGTGCACCAGAAAAAGGGGCATCAGTGCAGCGGCGGAGACCATGTTTGCCCTGCCGATGGCCATTGCCATGTCGGCGGTGGCGCTCATCTTCAAGGTGCTGCTCAATCCCACGGTCGGCTATGTCAACCACCTGTTCGGTCTGACGGTCGGCTGGTACCGCGATAAAAACACGGCGCTTTCGGGCATCATCCTGCTTACGGTGTGGATGGGCATCGGCTTCAATTTTCTGCTGTTCCTGTCCGCCTTCCGGGGGGTGCCCGATCAGCTGATCGAATCCGCCCGGCTGGACGGAGCGGGTGGGGCGGCGGTGTTCTTTTTCATCCGTTTTCCGCTGATCACGCCCACGCTTCTGTATGTGGTATGCACCAACATGGTGCAGGCACTGATGACCAGCGGACCCGTCATGATCCTGACGCAGGGCGGCCCCTCCCGCTCCACCACCACGCTCATCTATATGATGTACACCTCGGGCTACGGCTCATCGAACTATTCTCTGGCAGCCTGTGTGGTGCTGGTCACCTTCGCCCTGACGCTGGTCTGCACACTGCTGGCCTTCGCGGCGGAAAGAAAGAAGGTGCATTACCAGTGAAAAGACGAATGGTTCGCCTTCTGACCGATGCCCTGACGCTGGCGCTGGGCTTCGTGGTGGTTTTTCCCATCCTGTACGGATTGATGGGGGCATTCAAATCCCCCGCGGAGTTTGCCGCCCAGCCGCCCACCGTATTGCCGCGTTCCTTCTCCTACACCGATAACTTCGCCTTCGTGCTGCGTACGGTGCCGCTGCTGCGTTACTTTTTCAACTCCCTGACGGTGGCGGTGCTCATCAGCACGGTGCGCCTGCTGGCGGCGCTGCTGGCGGCCTACGCGTTTGTGTACTTTGAATTCCCCGGCAGAGGGCTGCTGTTCATGCTGGTGCTTGCCACCATGATGCTGCCGGGCGACACCATGACGGTCACCAATTATCAGACGGTTTCGCGTCTTGGGCTGCTCAACACCTATCTTGGCATGAGCATCACCTCCTTCGTGGGCGCGTCGCAGATGTTCATGCTGCGGCAGAATTTCAAGACCATGCCCACGGCCATCCGTGAGGCCGCTATTCTGGATGGCTGCGGCGACCTTCGGTATCTGTTCTTCATCCTGACGCCCCTGTCCCGCCCCGTGCTGGTGACGCTGTTTGTGCAAAGCTTCATTGGCGCGTGGAACACCTATCTATGGCCGCTGATGGTCACCAGCCATGATGAAATGCGCACCGTGCAGGTGGGCATCACCATGCTGACCTCGGTGGAGGGCACCAATTACGAAACGGTGCTGGCGGGCGTCATGCTCTCGCTCATCCCTGCGCTGTTTGTATTCCTTTTCCTGCGCCGCGGCATCTCCAAAGCCATGACCGCGGGCTCCCTGGTGGGCTGATGCTGTTATCCCCGGGGCCGCGTCCCCGATAAAAATAAGGAGGAATCGTATCATGAAAAAACTTTCCGCGCTGTTTGTGATCCTTACCCTTGTTTTCAGCCTTTCCGCCGGAGTGCTGGCGGAGACCCCTGTCACCCGCATCGTTTTCTGGCACTCCATGAATGAAGAGGCCGGCGTGCTGCTCGAAAAGTATGTGAAGGATTTCAATGACACCGTCGGCGCTCAGCTGGGCATCGAGGCCGAAGCCGTCTATCAGGGCTCCTACGCGCAGGCGACCCAGAAGCTCAACGCCATCCTGCAGGCGGGCAATTTTGCCGAGCTGCCCGATGTGATGCAGATGGACGCGACCGGCAAGGTGGCATATTTCACCTCCGGCAAGGCCTACACCGTGGACGACCTGCTGCGGGATAAGCCCGATACCGACGTTTCCGGTCTGCTGGGCGCGGCGATGGGCAACTGGAACTACACCGGCGTGCAGCTGGGTGTGCCCTTTGCCACCTCCACCACCGTGACCTATTATAACAAGACGGTGCTGGGCGAAGCCGCTCCCGAGACCTTTGCCGATATCAGCGCCGTGACCGCTCCCGAAGGCACCGTGGTGTATGCCACCGTGCCCAACACCACCACCCTGGCCAACTGGCTGGGTCAGCTGGGCAGCTATGTGGTCAACAACAAGAATGGCAGCGAAGGCAGTGCCGATGAGCTGGCCTGCATCGAAAACGGCGCTCTGGAGACCTTCCTGACCGAATGGAAGGCGCTGTATCAGAGCGGCGCGCTGCAGAACTACGCCGGCTCCACCGATGAGTTCGTGGCGGGCAAGCTGCTCATCATGACCTCTTCCTCTTCCAAGGTCACCTCCCTGCTGGCTTCCATCGGCGGCAGCTTTGAACTGGGCGTGTCCGTTTATCCCAAGGTGAACGCGGATGCCGCCTTCGGCGCCACCGTTTCCGGCAGCTGTCTGGTGATGTTTGATACCGGCAAGCAGGAAGCCGCCTGGGCGCTGGAAAACTACCTGACCTCTGCCGATGTGCAGGCGGACTTTGCCGTGGGCACCGGCTACATCCCCTCCAACAGCGGCGCGCTGGAGACCGAAGCCTGGAAGCAGCTGGTCGCCGCTCAGCCCGCTTATAACGTGGGTCTGGAGCAGCTGATGGCCACCCCCGCCGATATGCGCTCTGTCACCGTGGGCCCCTCCGCCGATTTCTACTATGCCATTCAGGATTGCGTCAGCGAGATGCTGGACAGCGACCTCACCCCTGAAGAGACCGTCGAAATGATGGAGGATGAGCTGGGCGGACTGCTTACCCAGTACGCCATGGCCAATCCCTGATTTCAATCATTTTATGCACAGGGGGAACGCTCGCATCGGGCGTTCCTCCTGCCTGTTTTTTTATCGAAAGGAGCATGCGGCATGGAACTGTCCACTTCGACCAACATCTGTGCCTTTACCGCCACGCGGCGGCGTCTGCCGGTGGAATTCTGCATTGAGCAGTGCGCCAAGGCGGGCTACAAGGTGCTGGATTTCAACTTCTGCATCGCCATGAACCCCGATTCGCCCCTGCGCGGAGAAAACTGGCGGCAGTACATCGACTCGGTGGCGGAGCTGTCCGCCCGTCTGGGGGTGCGCTTTTCGCAGTCGCATCTGCCGTATTATGATGTGGACAAAAAGAAGGGCACCGAAGAAGCCCGGTTGATGGAGGAGCTCATCCGCCGTTCCATTATCGGCAGTCATGTGCTGGGCGCCCGCTGGGCGGTGACGCATCCCTTCACCGTGTACGCCCATGCCGAAGATGAAGAAGTCAACCGCAGCGCCAACCTGACCTATTACGCGCCGCACATGGAGCTGGCGCAAAAAAACGGCGTGGGCATTGCGCTGGAAACGGATTTTGATCTGCCGCATCAGAAGATCTACTGCTCCGATGTCGGCGAGCTCATCCGTCTTTGTGATGCCTTTGATGCTCCCCAAACGGCGGGCATCTGCTATGATTTCGGGCATGCCAACCTGCAGAAGGACAAAAGCACCCACCGCGAAAAGCTGAACCGCATCGGCAGCCGCCTCAAGGCCGTGCACGTGCAGGATAATCACGGCACCGAGGACGAGCATCTGCTGCCCTTCTTCGGCTCCATCGATTGGGATGACGCTATGGCGGGCTTGCGGGATATCGGCTATGATTACGACCTGACCTTTGAGGTGCAGGAATTCGGCCGCTGCCTGCCTGCCGATATGAAGCATCTGACCGTCGAATTGTCCCGTGCGGTGGGGCAGAGGCTTCTGGACAGGATCGCCGCGCCCTTGACTTGAAAGGGCCGGCGTGGTAAAATAAAACCGTTGTGAGGGAGTAGGGAGCGCGCTTGCGCGTAACAAGTCAACACACCGGCCTGAGCGGTCTGGCTTGTTTTAAATCGCGAGACTCATGCGTAACTGCGAAGCTATGCATGCTCTTTCCTTTGCGCGGAATTGCAGGTATGGCGTCGCCATACTTCTTTTTTTATCTGGAGGCGATTCCCATGAACTTTGTATTCTTCCTCAACAGCGTACTGTTTGGCATCGGTCTGGCCATGGACGCGTTCTCTGTCTCGATGGCCAACGGTCTCAACGAGCCCAAAATGCCGCTTCGCCGCATGGGGCTCATTGCCGGCACCTTTGCCGTGTATCAGATTCTGATGCCGCTCATCGGCTGGGTCTGCGTCCACACCATCGTGGAGCAGTTCAAGGCCTTTGAACGCTTCATTCCCTGGATCGCACTCATCCTGCTTTTGTATATCGGCGGCAAGATGGTGTGGGAGGGCATCCATCCCGGCGAGGAAGGCGAGGAAAAGCCCGCCGTGGGCTTCGGCGCGCTGATGGTGCAGGGCATTGCCACCTCCATTGACGCCCTGTCTGTGGGCTTTACCATTGCGGACCTGTCCCTGACAGAGGCGCTGGTGGAATCGTTCATCATCGGCATCGTGACCTTCGGCATTTGTCTGGGCGGCCTCAAGATCGGCAAGGTCTTCGGCAACAAGCTGGCGGGCAAGGCTTCCATCCTCGGCGGCGTCATCCTCATTGCCATCGGCATTGAGGTGTTCGTCAGCGGAATCATGTAAAGGAGAGAGATTATGCTGGTACCTGTGCTTCTGTTCTGTCTGGGTCTGGTATTGCTCATCAAGGGCGGCGACTGGTTTGTGGACGGCGCCACCGGCATCGCCCACCGCTTCCATGTGCCGGAGCTGCTCATCGGCGCCACGGTGGTCTCCATCGGCACTACGCTGCCCGAGGTGATGGTCTCCGCCACCTCCGCATTGGGTGGTCACAGCGAGATCGCCTACGGCAACGCCATCGGCTCCATCATCTGCAATACGGCGCTCATTTCGGCCATCACCATGGCGGTTCGTCCCTGCAAGGTGGATCAGAAAACCTTCCGCGGTCCCGTCATTTTCTTCTTTGCCGCGGCGCTGTTCTATTCGCTGGTGGCGTATATCACCGGCAGCTTCTCCCGCATCGTGGGCATCGTGCTGTTGGCACTGTTTGTGGCTTACATCCTCTACAATGTGCGCAATGCCCGCCTGCATCCCGAACTGGCCGAAGAAGAGGAAGACGAAGAAGAGGGCAAGCCCGATTTTCTCACTTCCCTGCTGAATAAGGTGACCAAAGGAAACGAGAGCATCTCCAACTTCGGTCTGCTGGTCATCGGTGCCGCGCTCATTGCCTGGGGTGCCGATCTGCTGGTGGATAACGGCACATTGATCGCCCAGTCGCTGGGTGTGCCCGAATCGGTCATCGCGCTGACCTTTGTGGCACTGGGCACCTCGCTGCCCGAACTGGTGACTGCCATTACCAGTCTGGCGAAGGGACACGGCGCGCTGAGCCTTGGCAACATCGTGGGCGCCAACATCTTCAATCTGGTGCTGGTGGGCGGCGTGTCCATCACGCTGCGCCCCTTCAACATTCCCGTCGCCAAAACCGTGGCGGGCATGAACGCCTCGCTGCTGGTGGAAATTCCCGTGATGCTGTTCGTCATGGCCTTTATGACGCTGCCCGCGCTCAAGCGCGGCAAGCTGACCCGTGCTCAGGGCATCACGCTGCTGGCCGTGTATGCTGCCTTCTGCGTGTTCCAGTTTGTCAGCTGACGGCGGCCGCAACCGCATGTACGTCCCCGCTTTCCGAAGCGTCGCTTTCGGAAAGCGGGGGCTTTTGATTTGACTTTTGGTTCCGTTTGGATGATAATGAATGTATCCGCAAAGCGGAACGACATTCAATATTTACGGAGGAACACCGTTATGAGAACCCTCAAAAGCAAGGACCGTTCCCGCCTGATCAAGGCCGCCATGGGTCAGCTTCCCTGCGACCTGACCGTGAGCAATGTGAAATATCTCAATATGTTTACCGGCGAGATCTACCCTGCCGAGGTGGATGTGCTGGACGGTTTTGTGGTGCGTGTGCGTGAGGAAGGCGTGCAGGCTCCCGCTGCTTCCAAAGAAACCTACGACGGCAAGGGCGCGTACCTGATCCCCGGCTTTATCGATGCGCATATGCATGTCGAATCCACCATGATGATCCCCGAAAACGTTTCCCGCGGTATCGTGCCGTGGGGCACCACCACCATCTGCACCGACCCGCACGAGATCGGCAACGTCATGGGCGTTGAGGGCGTGCGCTTCATGCTGGAAAACGCCAAAAAGTCCGCTCTGCGGCAGTATGTACTGGCGCCCTCCTGTGTGCCTGCCGTCCCCGGCCGTGAGAGCACGGGTGCTGCCTTTACCGCCAAAGAGGTGGGAACCATTCTGGATATGGACGACGTGGTCGGCGTGGCCGAAGTGATGGACTATGTCGGCGTCGTGACCGACAATGAGCGTATGCATTCCATCGTGGAGGAGGGCCTCAA
This sequence comes from Clostridia bacterium, assembly GCA_024404275.1. Lineage (GTDB taxonomy): Bacteria > Bacillota > Clostridia > Christensenellales > Aristaeellaceae > SFMI01. Next base: position 24,888 of record JAKSQG010000002.1, read on the forward strand.
GCGCGACCTGCTCATTCAGGCGCATGCCCCCTTTGTGACGGGCGATATGCTCAACGCCTACCGCATCGGCGGTCCGCTCAGCGACCACGAGAGCACCTGCGCCGCCGAGGTGCGCGAAAAGCTGCGTGCCGGCATGTATGTCGATCTGCGCGCCAGCTCTATCATTGACGGTCTGGCGTTCCTGGTGGATGGCTGCCGCGATCATTACTGGAAGGACCATGTGGCCATCTGCACCGATGACGTGCATGCCTCTGACCTGCTGACGGTGGGTCACATCAACAAGGTGGTCAAAAAGACCATTGCCGCGGGCATTGATCCCCGTGACGCCATCAAGATGGCGACCTATAACGCGGCGCGTGAATACGGCTTTGACGATCTGGGCGCGCTGGCGCCCGGCTACATCGCCGATATGCAGCTGGTACGGGAGTTGGATGGCGGCAAGCCCGAAGCGGTGTTCATCGAAGGCAAACTGGTGGCTGAAAACGGCTGCTATCTGGCAGGGGATACCCTGACCGAGGCGCCCTGCCTGCCCAACACCGTTACCATTCCCCAGCTGAACAGCACCGGGGACTTTGTCATGCGTGTGCCCGAGGGGTATACGGGCAGTACCATCATGGTGAATGTGATGACCGTGTCTCCCGCAAGCCCCATCCTGCGCATGGTGGTGCCCACCGAGCTGCCGGTCAAGGACGGCGCCGTCGATATCAGCGGCGATCCCTCCCTGACATTCGTCTGCTGTGCCAACCGTTATGGTACGGGCAGCAAGACCATTGCCGTGTACCGTGATTTCGGTCTGCTGAAGGGTGCCTTTGCCTCGACTGTATCGCACGACAGCCACAACCTGACCATCGTGTACCGCGATCCCGCGGAGGCGCTGCTGGCGGCGAAGACGCTGCAAAGCGTGGGCGGCGGTATTCTGGTGGCGGAGGGCGAAAAGGAAACGCACGTGGCGCTGCCCGCGGCGGGTCTGATGAGCTACAAGCCCTGTGCCGGTGTGGCAGAGGAGATCAACGCCCTGCAGAAGGTCATTGACGAAGTGAGCGGCGGCCGCCTGACGGTGCTGGCGAGCGCGATCCTGGCACTGCCCGTGCTGCCCGGTGTTGTCATCACCGATATGGGTCTGGTGGACGGCACCAACCAGAGCTTTGTACCGGTATTTGCCCTGTAAGTTATCTTGGGAGGGGAGGAAACGCCCCTCCCGTTTTCTTTTGCCCGGGGGAGATGCCCGTTTCTGCACGGTGGTTGCTAAAAAACGCGGCTTGTGTTATACTGAATGTTGCAACTCTATGAGAGTGAGGAGAAGCGTAACGCATGGACCGTTACAAGCTGCTGATCCGGGGCGGAAAGCCCCTTATGGGAGAAACAAGCGTTTTCGGAGGGAAAAACACCTCTGTGGCTGTTCTGCCCGCGACCCTTCTTTGCGATGAACCCTGCGTGGTGGAAAATCTGCCCGATATTGAAGATATACATGTCATGCGCGATATGCTGGAGCTGCTGGGCTGCGGCATCGTTTACGAGCCGCAGGAAAGGCGCATGACCATCGATCCCCGCGGTGCTTCCGGTTATACCGTGCCTTTTCAGTATACACAGCGCATGCGCGCCCGCTATTATCTGTGGGGCGCGCTGCTGGGCCGCTGCGGCCGCTGTGACGTGGGTTATCCCGGCGGCTGCACCATCGGCAACCGTCCCTTTGAACAGCATATCAAGGGCTTCATTGCCCTGGGCGCCAAGGTGGAGGACCGCGGCGGCATGGTGTATGCCGACGGCGAAATGATGGGTGCCGAGGTGTATTTTGACCGTATCACTGTGGGCGGCACCGTCAATGTGATGCTGGCGGCGGCCAAAGCCCGCGGAAATACCACCATCCACAATGCCGCACGTGAGCCGCATATCGTCGATCTGGCGAACTTCTTGAATTCCATGGGCGCGCATGTGCGCGGCGCCGGTACCGATACCATCCGTATCCGCGGCGTCGAATATCTGCACAGCACCCGCTATTCCGTCATTCCCGATCAGATCGAAACGGGCACGCTGATGATCGCCGCCGCGGCAACGCATGGCGATGTGACCATCCGCGGCTGCATTCCCACCCATATGGAAGCGCTGACCGCCAAACTGCTGGAGATGGGTGTGCAGGTGACCGATACCGACGATACCATCCGTGTGCGCAGTGACAGCCCCCATCGTGCCGTCAATGTCAAAACGCAGGAGTATCCCGGTTTCCCCACCGACCTGCAGCAGCCCATGAGCGCCATGCTGACCTGCGCAAAGGGCAAAAGCAAGGTCATCTAGGCCATTTTTGAAAACCGCTTCAAGCACCTTAACGAAATGACCCACATGGGTGCCGATGTGCAGATCGTGGATCAGACCGCCATCATTGAAGGGGTGTAGGCCCTGTATGGCGCGCCGGTGAAGGCCACCGATCTTCGTGCGGGCGCCGCGCTGGTGGTGGCGGGCCTGATGGCGGAGGGCACGACCGAGATTTATGAGCCGGGCTATATTGAGCGCGGCTACGAACACATTGAGGATAAGCTGCGCGCTTTGGGCGCGTAGATCTGGCGGGAAGAATTGCCGTGACACAGAATGTAAAAAGCGTGATGAACGCTTATGAAACGCTGGGGCTCAAATGGGGCGCCACGCAGGACGAGGTCCGCGCCGCGTACCATGCCCTGGCCAAGAACTGCCACCCCGATCACTGCACCGAAAGGGGAAAGCAGGATGCGGCGCAGGAGCAGATGATTCGGCTCAATCTGGCTTATGAAGAGGCCATGCGCACGGCTTCACAGCGCAAAGTGGTGCAGAATACAGGCCTTTCCTTGGAGGAAGCCAAGCATCTGGCTGTCAAGATGAGCGGCATGAAGCGCTGGGAAAGCGCGCTGCGCTATCTGGACAGGGCAGAGAGCAAGGACGCCGAGTGGTACTATCTGCGGGGAAACGCGCAGATGAACCTCAAAGAGTGGGGAGAGGCGCACCGCAGCTTCCGTGAGGCGGTCCGTCTGGAACCCGACAACCTGACCTACCGGCGGGGCGCATTTGACGCAGCCTGCGCCGTAAAAAAACACAATAAGCCCCTGCGGCGCTGCGCTGACGCGCTTGGCGCGCTGCTGGGCGGCAGAAAAAAGTAAAAACGTCCGTGCGACAGGCACGGGCGTTTTATGATGCGGTCAGAACAGGTCGAGCATGCTGTCCAGATAGATCTCTTCCCGCACGGTGAGTTGGTATTCGGGACGGACCAGATAGTACAAAAGCATTTCCAGCACAACGGCGCTGCCCAGACCGCGGCCTTCGATCTTGAACTGGTCAAAGCCCAACGGCAGATAGGTATCGCGGATGTCTTCGTTGCTGATGAAAGCGGGGGAGGCCATAGCCCGGGAGAAGCGGTAGCCGCCGCCGGCGGTGTAGGGGCAGAGATGCTCGGCCGATTCGCCCAGACTTTTGCGGCTGACCGTTTCATAGCAGGCTTTGCGCTCCGCACAGCGGATGTCGCAGCACTCGTTGACCAGGAACTCGACTTTGTCCCTCTGCGGCTGTGTGAGGGTCTGCCAGCGGTCAAACGCTTTGTTCAGCCGGAAATCGGGCACCACATAAGCAAATTCGGGGCGGTTCAGCTCCTTGACGCAGTCGTCAAAACCCGTCAGCACCTTGGTGGTGGAGGAGACAAAATACATCGAGGGATAGCGCTGCCGCAGCTCCTGCAGCAGAAGATCGGAGTGCACGATGACGCCGCTCGGAACGCGGCTTTTTTCAAACAGTCTGCACAGGGCGTGACAGCGGCGGTCGGAAAGATGCTCCTGTTTGAGCAGGGAGTTGGAAAAGGTCAATCTGGCGGAGATGCCGTATTCTTCTGTCAGGGCAAGCACCTTTTCAGGCACTTCTTCGCCAAAGCCCACACGCCCGCCGCCCCACAGGCAGTCTGCCGGAGCCCCGTAGAGGGAGGCGATGGCGCACTTTTCATAAAAGAATTCCCGGTGTTCTTTGTACAGCTTCAAAAAGACGCTGTACAGGTCATAAAACTCAAACAGACCCGGCAGATGAAAACAGGCCGTCTGCTTTGGTGCTTTTGTCATCCGATTGCCGCCTCCCTTTGCCTGTCTATCGTATCATTCCGCCGGCGGATGCGCAAGCGGAACGGCGATAAAAAACCGTCTCCGGTGCTCAGGGTGTGTAAATCCTGCTGCGGGGTATAGCCATTTGACCGGGGAATGTGTTATAATAAGCTGCAAACCGATTTTTTTCTGCCGCAAGGCTTTTTGGATAAAGGAGATTCAGTATGGCCAATTCCCGCAGCCGCCGCAGTTCCCGCAGCGTGGGACGCTTTGATTACAGGGCGCTGACACTGATCGTGTTTTCTTTTGTGATGCTTCTGTTCATCATCATCGGTCCCAAGACCCCTGTCCACCGCGCACTCAACGCGACGGGTGATGGGGAAGGCTCCTGGGAAGGGCTGGTCATCAGCGAAGTGATGAGCGATAACGAATCCGCCCTGCCCGATGAGAACGGCACCTTCTGCGACTGGCTGGAGATCTGGAACAGCAGCGACGAGGTGATCAGCCTTGAAAATGTTTCACTGTCCAACCGTTCCGACCGCAGCAAATTCATCTTTCCCGCTCAGGTGCTGGCGCCCGGTGAAAAGGTGATCGTTTACTGCGACAGCGTCAACCGCAACACCGCGGGCGAGGCGTACCACGCCAAGTTCAAGCTGTCCAGTCTTGGCTGCACGGTGTTCATGTTTGACCCGAGCGGCAAGCAGATCGATTCCGTCACCGTGCCCACGCTCAACACCAACGAATCCTACAGCCGCATGGAGGATGGCCGCTTTGAGGTGACCGACCTGTACAGCCCCGGCTACCCCAACACCGAGGATGGTCACATCCTGTATCTGGCCAACTACACCATTGAGGCCGATACCCTGTACATCAACGAAGTCATGGCCGCTCCCCGCAGCGGACTTCGTGACGAGGACGGCGAATTGTCCGACTGGCTGGAATTGTACAACGCCAGCAATGAGCGCATCTATCTGCGCAACTATGCCCTGTCCAATAACGGTGCCAAGCTGCTCAAGTGGTTCTTCCCCGATGACGCCTACATTGAGCCCGGTCAGTACTATGTGGTGTTCTGCTCCGGCAAGGACCGGGACGGCGCCGAGACGGGCTATCCCCACACCAATTTCCGCCTGTCCGCCGAGAAGGAGACCATCTACCTGTCCAACCGTCTGGGCAGCCTTGTGGATGTGATGACATGGGACAACCTGTCGGTCGACTGCAGCTACGGCCGTGTGCCCGGCAGCAACGCCCGTCAGGTGTTCACCCTGGCTACCCCCGGCGCCCCCAACAACAGCGAGGGCGCCGCGCTGGCGGATAAGTACCTGCGCGCCATCAACAAGACGGGCATCTACATCACCGAGGTGATGAGCTCCAACGATGTCATCAAGGCGGCTTCCGACTCCCCCAACAAGGACTGGGTCGAATTGTACAACAGCACCACCGCCGCGGTCGATGTCAGCGGCTGGGGGCTTTCCGACAACATCAACTGGCCCCGCAAGTGGCAGTTTCCCGAGGGCACGGTGCTGTGGCCCGGTCAGTACAAGATCGTCATGCTGGACGGCGCCGATGGCGTCTCCGCGGGCGGTACGTTGCATACCTCCTTTCGTCTGCTGCGCGCGGGCGGCGAAGTGATCACCCTTTCCGATGCCACAGGCTATGTGCTGGATAAGATCGCGCTGCCGCTGATTCCCACCGATTACAGCTATGGCCGCACATTGGGGTTGGGCTCTTTTTTTTATTATGATACCCCCACACCCGGCGGCGCCAACGGCACGGGCTTTGGCGGCTTCACCGAGGCCCCCGCGTTTATGACCCGCGGCGGTCTGTTCTCCTCCAACGTAGAGGTGGAGATCGTGGTGCCCGCGGGAACCACCGTGCGCTACACTACCGACGGCACCGTGCCCACGGTCAATAACGGCACCGTCTACACCGGTCCCTTTACCATTACCGGCACCACCGCTGTGCGCGCCCGTGCCTTTGTGGGCGGCGACCGCAAACCCTCCGACACCATCACAGCGACGTACGTGCTCAAGACCTATTACTCCCTGCCTGTGGTGTGCCTCGTGACCGACCCCGACAATCTGTGGAACGAATCCACCGGCATTTTTGCCGCGGGCGCGGGCATTGACCTGGCCAGCTACAGCTACATTCCCTTCAAGCACCCCTCGCCCGTGTACCGCATTCAGAAGGAAGCAGGCGTCAAGGTCAGCTCCTACGCCGAGATGTACCGTCAGGGCGAGACCGACCCCGTGTTCAGTCAGGGCGTCGAAATCGGCATCATCGGTCAGTACTCACTGGATATGCCGCAAAAATCCATCAAGATCCACGCAAAGGCGCGCTACGGCAGCAAGTATATCAACGGCGCCGTGTTTGAGGACAGACCCTTTACCCAGTACCGCGCGCTGGTGCTGCGCAACAGCGGCAACGACTGCGTGTGGACGCGCATGGTGGACGGCGTGCAGAGCCGCCTCGCCGACAAGATCGGCACCACTGTGGTGCATCAGGCGTGGCAGCCCGTCATCGTTTACATCAACGGTCAGTACTGGGGGCACTACAACCTGCGTGAGCGCGTGGGCGAATACATGGTCGCCCAGCACGAGGGCGTGCCGCTCAATGAAGCCAAGTCCATCGACGTGCTGGAGAGCAACGGTACCTCCAAATCGCAGATCAACAACGGTTCCAACGAGGAGTGGAA
>JAKSQG010000020.1 GCA_024404275.1 Clostridia bacterium
TGTAGCCTTCCCAGGTCATGAAGCCGATCAGGGCGTTGCGGCCCAGAGCGATCTCACCATTCTCGGTAGAAGGACCGTCGGCCAGCAGATCGCCGACTTCCACCTGCTGTCCCTGATCCACGCGGGGACGCTGGTTGATGCAGGTACCCTGGTTGGAACGGGCAAACTTGGTCAGCTTATAGCGATGACGCTCGCCGTTTTCATCTTCAATCACGATCTGTTCGGCGTCCACATACTGCACAAAGCCGTTGTGCTTGCTCAGCAGTACGGCACCGGAGTCGTGGGCGGCCTTGTATTCCATACCTGTACCGACGATGGGAGATTCGGGCACCAGCAGCGGCACAGCCTGACGCTGCATGTTGGAACCCATCAGGGCGCGGTTGGCGTCGTCGTTCTCCAGGAAGGGGATCATGGCGGTGGCCACGGAAATGACCTGACGGGGAGAAACGTCGACAAAGTCCACTTCGTTCACCGGCACAGCGATGATCTCATCGCGCCAGCGGACGGTGACACGGTCGTTGACAAAGGTATTGTCGGCGGTCATGGGCTCCTTGGCCATGCCTACCTTGTAGGCGTCTTCCTCATCGGCGGTCATGTAGATGATCTCATCGGTCACCTGATTGGTTTCCTTGTTCACCTTGCGATAAGGAGCCTCGATAAAGCCGTATTCGTTGATGCGGGCGTAGCTGGCCAGAGAACCGATCAGACCAATGTTGGGTCCTTCAGGCGTTTCAATGGGGCAGATACGGGCATAATGGGAATAGTGCACGTCGCGGACTTCCATGCCGGCACGGTCACGGTTCAGACCGCCGGGGCCCAGAGCGGACAGACGGCGCTTGTGGGTCAGTTCGGCCAGCGGGTTGGGCTGATCCATGAACTGGCTCAGCTGAGAGGAGCAGAAGAACTCCTTGATGGCGGCGCTGACAGGACGGATATTGATCAGGTCGTTGGGCTTGACATCGCTGTCGCCCTGGATGGCCATGCGTTCACGCACGACACGCTCCAGACGGGTCAGACCGATGCGCACCTGGTTCTGCAGCAGCTCACCCACAGAGCGCAGGCGGCGGTTGCCCAGATGGTCGATATCGTCAGTGGTGCCGATGCCGTAGGGCATACCCAGCAGATAGCTGACGGAAGCGGTGATATCATCCACAATGATGTGCTTGGGCACGATGTTCTGGATGTTCTCACGGATGGCGCGCTTCATTTCTTCGGGGTCTTCGATACCTTCGATGGTACGCAGCAGGGTAGGCAGATGGGCTTTTTCATTGATGCCGGCATCCTTCGGATTGAAGGGCAGATAGCAGGAGGCATCGACAAAGTTGTTGCCCACCACGCGCACCACGTGCTCACCGCCCATGATGTGCACCACGTTCAAGCCGGAGTTCTGGATATCGTTGGCCATTTCACGGCTGATGACACTGCCGGATTCGACCATGATCTCACCGGTCTGGGGATTGACGATGTCTTCCGCCGCCACCTGGCCGGTAATACGGGCATTCAGGCCCAGCTTCTTGTTGTACTTATAGCGGCCCACGCGCATGAGGTCATAACGCTTGGGATCAAAGAACAGGTTGTTGATCAGCGTGCGGGCGCCGTCCTCCGTCGGAGGCTCACCGGGCTTCTGGCGCTTGTACACTTCGATCAGACCCTGGGACTGGTTCTTGGTGGAATCACCGTTGTTGATGGTGGCCAGCAGACGTTCATCCTCACCCAGCAGACCGATGATATCGGAATCGGAGCTGTAGCCCAGGGCGCGCAGCAGCGTCGTCACGGGCAGCTTGCGGGCGCGGTCCACGCGGACCCACAGCACATCATTGGAGTCGGTTTCGTACTCCAGCCAAGCGCCGCGGTTGGGGATGATCTGGGCGGCATAGAGGTGCTTACCGGTCTTATCGATGGTCTCGGAGAAGTAAGCGCCGGGAGAACGGACCAGCTGGCTGACGATAACACGCTCAGCGCCGTTGATCAGGAAGGTACCATGCTCCGTCATCAGCGGGAAATCACCCATGAAGACCTCGGTCTCCTTGATCTCTCCCGTCAGCTTGTTCTTAAGGCGCACAAACACCTTGAGAGGAGCGGCAAATGTCAGATCACGTTCCCTGCAGCGTTCGATGGAATTCTTGGGAGCGGAATCCAGTGAGTAATCCACAAATTCAAGTATAAGATTGCCGCTGTAATCCATGATGGGAGAAACATCGGCCAGCACCTCACGCAGTCCCTCTTCCAGGAACTGACGGTAGCTGTCCTTCTGTACCTCGATCAGGTTGGGCATATCCAGGACTTCATCGATGCGAGAGAAGCTCATGCGCTTGCAATGCTTCCCCATCTGAACCTCATGCACCATAAAATGCAATCACCCCTTTACTGTTGCGAAGCAGTGGTTTTTGGCACTCGTTTTTGGCTGCCGGATTGTACTTTTTTTGTACTTTTTTTAAATCCTTGCCGCCACATGGTTAAAAACGGGTACATTAACCATACTGTAGCACCTTATACTATATCATGTCAAATCGCAAGTGTCAAGCACATTTTTGGCATCCGGAGCACGAAAACGCACAAAAAACGGAGCTGCGGGCTTTTGGCAGCCCCCACTCCGTTCAATTTTGATTTTTGGTTTTTGGGGATTTCACTTTTCAGATGCTGAATTCCTTGGGAAGGTCCTCTTCCGTATAGACCCGGATGCCGTTTTGAAGCAGTTTTTCCGCCAGCACACCGCTGCCGGGAATCAGTTTCCGGCTGAAAGTGCCGTCATAAACGCTATCACGCCCGCACATGGGGCTGCGTGCCTTCAGAAGAGCCGCATCACACCCCGTCAGGCGGTACAGCTTGAACGCTTCCTCCGCTCCGCGCAGGTAGGCTTCCGTCCTGTTGCTTCCGTCCGCCGCGATGACGCTGTCCCCCGACCTTTCACAGGGAATGCGCGGTGTGGGCAGCCCGCCCAGCTGTTCCGGGCACACAGGCACCACTTCACATTTTTCGCTCAGCGCAGTCACAGCCGCGTTCTCCTTGCCGCATCCGTCGTAGCGGCAGCAGACACCCAGCAGGCAGGCACTTACCAGCAGCCGCATCAGGCGATCTCCAACGCGATCTCCATCATCTGGGTAAAGGTATTCTGGCGCTGCTCGGCATCCAGATTTTCACCGGTTACCAGATGATCGGAAATGGTCAGCAGCGTCAGGGCATTTTTACCCGCTTTGGCGGCATTCAGATACAGCGCATAGGTTTCCATTTCCACGCACAGAACACCCAGCTGCTGCAGGATGGCGCTGTCACTGGTCTCACCATAGAAGGTATCAGAACTGAAGACCGGACCAACCGCCATGGGGATGCCCATCGCCTCCGCCTTTTGAGCTGCCGCGGACAGCAGCTTCCAGCTGGCGCAGGGCGCCAGATTGCCATGGAAACCAAACTGATTGCCGAAGCTCGAATTGGTGTAGGCAGACATCGCCCCCACCACGCTGCGCACCTTCAGGCTCTCCTGCATGGCTCCGGCAGAGCCGATACGGATGATGTTGTCGACATCGTAGAAATTGAACAATTCGTAGGAATAAATACCAATAGAAGGAATGCCCATACCGGACGCCATCACGCTGACCTGTTTGCCGTTATATTCACCGGTATAACCCTGCACACCACGTACATTGTTGACCAGACGGGCATTTTTCAGGTAGGTTTCCGCTACAAACTTGGCGCGCAGCGGATCGCCGGGCATCAAAACCGTCTTGGCAAAATCGCCGGGTTTGGCGCTATTATGAGGAGTAGGCGTTAAGCTCATTTTTCAAGCCTCCGTATTTCTTTATTTTTGTTTATCGTATCACACCCTACCCGCTTCGTCAAGCTGACTTTGTTGACGGCTGTTACCGTTTGTGATACCATGTGCAAAACGATTTTGAAGGAGCATGATCCGATGATGAAAAGAGAACTGCTTGATGCCTCCTTTGTGCGCCGCGAAATGGCATGGTGGAATGTTCCCGGCGTACAGATCGGCGTTGTCCGAGCCGATTCCAACGGCAACCCCGAAACGCTTTACTCGTCGGGTTTTGGTTTCCGTGATGTTGAACATAATCTGCCCATGACACCCGATTCTCTCGGCGGCATCGCTTCCTGCTCCAAAGCTTTCACCGCCGCTATCGTTGCCTCCCTTGTGGAAGAAGGAAAACTCGATTGGGATCGTCCCATCCGCGAATATCTGCCGTTTTTTGCCCTGAAGGACCCTTTTGCCACTGCGGAATGTACCCTTCGGGATATGCTTTATCACCGTACCGGTATCGCGGGTCATGACGCTCTGTGGCCCAACCCCGATTGGTCCCGCCGCGATTATTTTGAACACGCCGCGCATATGACACCCAACAAGCCTTTCCGCAGTGTGGCACAATACAATAATACCATCTATAACCTGATTGGAATGATTGCCGAGGAGGTCACCGGCGAAAGTTATGCCGATCTTCTGCGCACCCGCATTCTGGAGCCGCTTGAAATGACCCGCAGTTGCCTGACACTGCAGCACCAGCGTGCTGACACAGACTGGGCACGCGGTTATTTTTCCGAAGATATCGGCCCCGCTTCTCCCCTGCGCCCCATGGACGGTTGGGAGATGAGTCCGCTTGGAGATCCCGCCGCGGGCATTTACTCCTGTGCCTCAGAGATGACAAAATGGCTCACCCTGCATCTTTCCCGCGGTGTATATAAAGGAAAAAGAATTTTCAGTACGGCCGTCATGGACGAGATGCATGAGCCTGCCCTGCGCATGAGCCCCTTTCCCTGGCGGTTTGAAGAGATCCCCGGCTACGGCTTCTATGGGATGGCATGGAAAACTGCCGTCTACCGTGGGCTTACCATGACCTATCACATGGGCGAAATCGAGGGCTACTGCTCCTCCACGGTCTTTTTCCCGCAGAAGGGACTTGGCATCTTTGTCCTCTGCAACCGTCATACCATGATGAGTCCCTTTTTGATGGAGCTTGTCTACACCGCCGCGGATGCCGCGCTCGGGTATGAATCCCCGGACTGGGCAAATCGTCTGCATCCTTACGCACGGGATTTCAGCGGTCCCTGCGAGGCGTGGTCGCTTGACCTGATGCCCCATCCCACTTCCTCCCCTGCCGTGTTTGATGCGGATGATTATGCCGATTGTGCGGGCACCTATGTTTCCGATGTCTATGGTACACTGACCCTTCAGCACAGTGCCAACGGAAAAAGCGTCGGCGTGTCCTATATGCCGCTCGGCCGTGACCCTTCCCCCATTTCACTCTACCTTCGCTTCAAGGACTGGCTGCTGCCGCTCGAACCGGCTCCCGAATGCGGCAGGGATGTCTTCCGCATCCGAAATTTCAAGTAGGACACCCTTTTCTACACCGTCCCCCTGCAGTTTCTCCGGGATGGGAACGGCCGCATCACGGGCTTTGCTCTCAAAGCCGAACGTACCGTTCCCCCGGCCCTTTTCCGGCGCGTTTTCTGATTTTTTCACGCGGTTTCCGACATGTTTTTCATGTTGCATTCAGCCGCGGATTATCGTATAATATAGAATGTATGTTTGTGTTTATGGGAAGGAGTGCGTCATGGTTCTGTTCTGGCTTTTGTTCGTGCTCTTTCTGTTGTGCGCATTGTACATTTTTCTTGCGGCTCCCAACATTCACCGTCGGAAAATGAAGCTTCTCCCCCCGCCGCGTGTCTACTACGCGCACCGCGGGCTGCATGACGGCAACGTGCATGTAGCAGAGAATTCATTGCCCGCATTCCGCGCCGCGGCAGAGCTTGGTTACGGCATCGAGTTGGATGTACGGGAAACCCGTGACCATGTGCTGGTCGTCCACCACGATGAAACCCTCGAAAGAAGCTGCGGTGACAAACGCCCCGTTCGTGATGTACCATGGGCCGAGCTTTGCGAAATGCGCCTGTTCGGCACCGACGAGCACATTCCCACACTGGATGAGGTGCTGGCACTGGTTCACGGCCGTGTCCCGCTGATTATCGAAATCAAATCCGACCGGGGAGCTTCCGTTCCCTGTGAAGCCATTCGCGACCGGTTGCTGCGTTATCCGGGCAATTACTGCGTCGAGTCCTTCGATCCTTTCGTGCTGCGCTGGTTCAGGCACTTTGCCCCGCGCATCATCCGCGGTCAATTGTCCTGTGCTTTCAGCATCCCCGGCCTTTCCTTCAAGGAGCACCTGCAGCGTCTGGCTCTTACCAACCTGCTGACCAACTGTATCGCGCGTCCCGACTTCATCGCCTACGGTTATCAGACCGATGCGAATATCAGCTTCCGCTTGATCGCCTCCGTATTCCGTCCCATGCTTGCCGTCTGGACGGTACACGACGTTGAAAAAGCCCGTGAGCTGAAAAGCAGATATGATATACTGATATTTGAACGCTTTTATCCCACAGATGAAGGCTTCGATCAAGAGGAGGAACCATCTTATGTCCAGTAAGAAAATCACCGCTTCCGGCCTGGAAGAACTGAAAAAGAAGCTGTATTACCTGGAGAACGATCGCCGCAACGAGATTCTGAAGGCCATCGAGATTGCAAAGGGCTTCGGCGACCTCAGTGAAAACGCCGAATACACCGCTGCCAGAGAAGACCAGTCCAAAAACGAGACCGAAATCCTCGCCCTGAAAGAGGAAATCAATAATGCCGAAGTCATCGCCGACGAAGAGATCACCGGCGACAAGGTCAACCTCGGCACCACCGTCCGCATCCTGGATCTGGAGCTGGACGAGGAAGAAGTCTACAGCATCGTCGGTACCCGTGAAGCCGATCCCATGAACAACAAGATTTCCCTGGAATCCCCCTACGGCATCGCCCTTGTGGGCAAGCGTGCAGGCGACGTTGTCACCGTGATCGCTCCCGACGGCGAATTCCAGCTCAAGATTCTGTCGATTGCCCGCACCGCCGATCAGGCGAAGGAGTAAACGCATGTCTGAAAACCAAGTCAAGACCGCTGCCGAGCTCAGCGAGCAGGAGCGCATCCGCCGCGATAAGCTGCAGGCTCTGATGGAAGCCGGCAGAAATCCCTTTGAGATCACCAAGTTCGATGTGACCCATCACAGCACCGACATTACCGAACATTTCCCCGAAATGGACGGCGTTCAAGTCACCATCGCCGGCCGCATGATGTTCAAGCGCGTCATGGGCAAGGCCAGTTTCTGCACGCTGCAGGATCTGAAAGGACGAATTCAGGTCTATGTCGCCCGGGATAATGTGGGTGAAGAAGACTACGCCGATTTCAAAAAATCCGATATCGGTGATATCTATGGTGTCTCCGGCGTTGTCTTCCAGACCCGCACCGGAGAGATCTCCGTTCATGCGGAAAAAATTGTGCTGCTGACCAAGTCCCTCAAGCCGCTGCCCGAAAAGTTCCACGGCCTGACCGATACCGATACCCGCTATCGTCAGCGTTATGTGGACCTGATCATGAATCCCGAGGTAAAGGATACCTTCATCAAACGCAGCCTGATCATCAAGGAGATCCGCAAATTCCTGGATGGACGCAACTTCATCGAGGTGGAAACGCCCACCCTGGTCAGTAACGCAGGCGGTGCCGCTGCCCGCCCCTTCGAAACCCATTACAATGCCCTGGACGAAGATGTTAAGCTGCGCATCTCTTTGGAATTGTACCTCAAGAGACTGATCGTCGGCGGTCTGGAGCGTGTTTACGAAATCGGCCGCGTGTACCGCAACGAAGGTGTGGACACCCGTCACAATCCTGAGTTCACCCTGATGGAACTGTATCAGGCCTACACCGATTATGAGGGCATGATGGAGCTGACCGAAAGCATGTTCCGTCATCTGGCGCAGACGGTCATCGGTTCCACCCGCTTCAGCTATAACGGAATTGAGATCGATTTCGGCAAGCCCTTTGAGCGTCTGACCATGAACGCCGCCATCCTGAAGTATGCCGGTGTGGACTTCGACGCCGTGGCTACCGATGAAGAAGCCAAGGCTTTGGCCAAGGAGCATCACATCGAATTTGAAGCGCGCCACACCAAGGGCGACATCGTGAACCTCTTCTTCGAAGAGTATTGCGAAAAGAACCTGATCCAGCCCACCTTCATCATGGATCACCCGCTGGCCATCTCTCCCCTGACCAAGAAGAAGCCCTCCGATCCCACCAAAGTAGAACGCTTCGAGCTGTTCTGCAACACTTGGGAAATGTGCAACGCTTACTCCGAGCTGAACGACCCCATCGACCAGCGTGAGCGTTTTGCCCAGCAGGATGCCAATGCCGCCGCGGGAGATGAAGAAGCCCAGCACACCGATGAGGACTTCCTCAACGCACTGGAAGTCGGTATGCCCCCCACCGGCGGTATCGGCTATGGTATCGACCGTCTGGTGATGCTGCTGACAGACAGCGCCGCCATCCGCGATGTGCTGCTCTTCCCCACCATGAAGTCTCAGGGCACGGCAAAGAACGAAGCCAACAACGCCGCGCAGGCGATCGCCGCTGCCCCCGCAGCCCCGGTTGCGGAAGAAAAGATCGATTTCAGCAAGGTGGAGATCGAGCCGCTGTTTGCCGATTATGTTGATTTCGACACCTTCAGCAAGAGCGATTTCCGCGCCGTAAAGGTGAAGGCTTGCGAAGCCGTAAAGAAGAGCAAAAAGCTGCTTCAGTTCACCCTGGATGACGGCACCGGCACCGACCGCACCATTCTTTCCGGCATTCATGCTTTCTATGAGCCGGAAGAGCTGGTTGGAAAGACCCTGCTCGCCATCACCAACCTGCCGCCCCGCCCCATGATGGGCATCGAATCCTGCGGCATGCTGATCTCCGCGATCCATACCGAGGAAGGCGAAGAAAAGCTGCATCTGCTGATGCTGGATAACCACATTCCGGCCGGCGCCAAGATGTACTGATTATCGTCCTGTCATCCTCTTCGTACATCAACTATCGGCCCTGCAGAGATTTCTGCAGGGCTGTTTTTCAAAATCTGTCAGGAAGTAATCTGCCAATGCCATCCGATAAAAGCTACCTTGATTTCATTCTGGAGCAGCTCTCCGGTCTGGAGGGTCTCTCGTTCAAGCCCATGATGGGGGAGTTCATTCTCTATTATCGTCAAAAAATCATCGGCGGCATCTATGATAACCGCTTTCTGGTAAAGCCCATCCCCGCCGCAGTGAAACTGATGCCGCAGGCCTCCCTTGAGATTCCCTATGAAGGCGCAAAAGCCATGCTTCTGGTGGATTGCGTAGACAATAGAGAGTCGATGCGGCATCTGATTGAAAGCATGTATGACGAGCTTCCGCTTCCCACAAAAAAGAAAGGATGATTCCATTGTTCAGCCTCATCAGCACCTGGAAAATGAGTCTTGCCGGCATGGAAGACGCCGTTCGCGTCCGTGCCGCCGGCGGCAGTATCGATGACGCGCTGATTGCCGCCATCACCGCTACCGAGGATAACCCTGCATTTTCTTCCGTCGGCTACGGCGGACTACCCGCCAAAGACGGCCATGTCTATTTGGACAGCGGTTTCATGGATGGAGATACGCTGCGGTGCGGCTGTGTCGTTTCCGCCGAGAACCTCAAAAACCCCATTCTGGCGGCACAGCTGCTGTGTGGGCGCACCTATAACTGCGTATTGGCAGGGCATGGTGCCGAGAATTTTGCCGTTTCCGCCGGTCTGCCGCTCAGAGATATGCGTACCGCCTCATCGACCGAAGAATGGAAAAAGCGTATCGCCGTCGAAAAAGAAACCGCCGTGCTGGATGCCTACCGTGAACATGACACCGTCTGCGTGCTCGGTCTGGATGAAAAGGGCAGAATGATCAGCGGTACCTCCACCTCGGGTCTTTTCATGAAGGAGCCCGGTCGTGTGGGCGATTCCCCCATCATCGGCTCGGGCTTCTACTGTGACAGCCGCTATGGTGCGGCTGCCGCAACCGGTGTAGGCGAGGATATCATGCGCGGCTGCCTGTCTTATGAAATCGTTTCCCGCATGAAGCACGGTGCTTCCGCTGTTGAAGCTGCCGAAAGCGCTCTGAAGGAATTCTCCGACCATAAGCTGGTATTGGATGGCGACCGCGGTTCCATCAGCGTCATCGCCCTTGCTCCCGACGGTTCTTTCGGTGCGGCCACCACGCTGCCTGTTTTCCCCTTTGTCGTCGCGGGCGAGAACGGCGCACAGCTGTATGCTGTACGCAATGAAAACGAAAAATCCGTCATTCTTCCCGTCACTTTGGAAGAGATCAAAAACGAACCGTGATGAAAAAGCTGTACTTTGCGCCCATGGAGGGAATCACCGATGCCGTGTTCCGCCGCGTTCATCACGAATGCTTTCCTTCGGTCAACGCCTACTATATCCCCTTTATCAGCCCTACCCAGCACCTGTCGCTGAACGGGCGTGAAAAGCGTAATGTCCTTCCCGAATACAATCGCGGTGTTCCCTGTGTGCCGCAGGTGCTGACCCGCGACCCGCAGCATTTTTTGTGGGCGGCTCAGCTGCTGGCTGATATGGGCTATACTGAGGTCAACCTGAACGCCGGCTGCCCCTCGGGTACAGTGACCGCCAAAGGAAAGGGCGCAGGCATGCTCCGGGATGCCGAAGCATTGGCGCGTTTTCTGGATGCCGTCTGCACAGCCAGTCCCCTGCCCATCTCTGTCAAAACACGCATCGGCTTTGATACTCCCGAGGAATGGGAAACGCTGCTTTCCATCTATTGCCGCTATCCCATTCAGCAATTGATCGTCCATCCCCGCACCAATCGGGAACGCTATTGCCCCGGGACCGTACATCCGGATTGCATCACCGCCGCGCTCAGCATGTTTCCCGGTGAGGTCGTTGTAAACGGTGACCTGTTCACACCGGATGAAGTCAACGCCGCTTCCGGCAGTTCCGTCATGCTGGGCAGAGGGCTCATTGCCAACCCTGCCCTCGCCAGAATGGCTTTGGGCGGTGAAAAACTGACCGTGGAAGAGCTGGTGCACTATCATGACGCGCTGCTTCAGGGACTTTCCGACTGGTATGAACCAAATATCGTGTTCATGAAACTGCGCGTCATCATGAAGCACATCGCCTGCTGTTTTGAGGATGCCGCATCCGCCGCCAAAAAGATCCGTAAGGCGCGTAATCTTTCGGCGCTGCTGGAAGCTGACCGGCAGCTTCTGCAGGAGCATACGCTTCTGCCTCTCCCCTGTTTCGATCCCACCGAGCCCTGACAAATACAAGGAGCGTGCGTCATGTATTATTCCCCGCTTGTCCTCAAAGCCAGCCGCATCATGTTTGAAGCCCATCGGAACGATGTCGACAAAGGCGGCTACCCCTATGTATTCCATCCCTATCATCTGGCTTCTCAGATGGACGATGAAGCCTCAGTGTGCGTGGCGCTCCTTCACGATGTCATCGAAGACCATTCTGACCTGTACAGCTTTGAATCGTTGCGATAGGAAGGCTTCGGCGAAGATATTCTGACAGCGTTGAAGCTGCTGACCCATCCGGCGGGCGTTCCCTATATGGATTACATCCGGCTGATTGCCGAAAACCCCATTGCAAAGAAAGTCAAGATGGCCGACCTTGAACACAATATGGATACCCGAAGGGTCGGCAACGTCAAAACCAGGAAATACGATACCTATGTTGAAGCGCTCAATTACCTGCAGAACAGCTGAATTCAAATCAAAAGGACCCGCCGATGAGAATCACTTCTCAAGGCGGGTCCTTAACTTATTCTGTTACAGCAGCTGTGCAAACAGCGGGGCTACGACCACCGTCAGCAAGCCGGCAACGGCAATGGACAGGCTGCTCATGGCGCCTTCCGTTTCACCCATCTGCATCGCACGGGCGGTGCCTACAGCATGGGAGGCGGAACCGATGGCAATGCCCTTGGCAATCGGCTCAGTGATGCGGAACAGTCGGCACAGCATCGGCGCTGTGATGTTACCCAGCAAGCCGGTCACAATGATCGAAGCCACGGTCAGGGTGACATTGCCTCCCAGCTCCTCGGACACGCCCATACCGATGGCCGTTGTGATGGATTTGGGCAGCAGCGTCACATAGGCGGTATGGCTGATACGCAGCAGTGCCCCCAACGCCAGAATGCACACCATGGTGGTCAGCACGCCGGTCAGAATGCCCAGCAGGATGGCTTTGGCATTCTTCTTCAGCAGCCCCAGCTTTTCATACAGCGGAAGCGCCAGACAAATGGTGGCGGGAGTCAGCAGATAGCTCAGATACTTGGCTCCGGCATTGTAACCATCATAAGGAATTTGGAAGACCGCCAGCAGCACCATTGTCAGCACGATGGCCACAAGCAAGGGATTAAACAGCGGAAAGCGCGTCTTTTTATACAGAATCGCACCGGCCTGATAGGCCAGCAGACTGACTGCCAGACCGAAGAATGCGGACGTACTCACAAAGGCACTCATACCTGTTCCTCCTTGCTCTTCTTTTCAGCGCGGATCACTGCCTGCGTGACAAGGCCGGAAGCACCGAACACCAGTGCAGTGGAAACCACAATGATGATCAGCATTGGCACAAGGTCAGCCGTGTTTCCGGATTCCAGAAGGCCCACCGCCGCCGGGATAAACATCATCGGCATGATCTCTATCAAAAAGGATGCCGTTTCGCGGATCTGTTCCGGCTTGATGATTTTCAAGCAAAGAGCGATCAGCAGCAGCAGCATACCATAGATACTGCCCGGAACAGGCAGCGGGATCAGGTAATGCAATCCTTCTCCAATCAGGGCAAGCAGCGTAATGATGCTGAACTGCCGGACGATCTTCATGTCCAAGCCTCCTAATCTGTCAATCAGAGCATCTGATAAACCGCTTCATGCAGGCGGGCCAGGCTTTCCTCACCCGGGGCTACATAGGGAGAATCGATCAGATACGCCTCGATCTTCGCCATATTCTCATCGGTACCGGGGATGCCCAGCTCTTCCCAGGTCAGGGGCATATCCATGCCGCGCATGAACTCCTTCAGGGCTTCCTTCTCGGCGCTCAGCTGATTGTAATGCAGCTGGGCAAACAGGCCGACCGCCACGATCTCGCCATGCAGCGCCTGGCTGGCTTCCTTGGTGAAGAGCGTACGCACGCCGTCATACATGGAATGGGCAATGGCGGACTGGCTGAAGCTCTTGGTAATGTTGGCGATCACACCGGTCACGGCAATGTTGATGAAGATCACATCCTCCAGCGCCTTGGTGACCTGATGATGACGGTTGTCTTCAATGGCCTGAGGGCCAAACTTTTCCAGCACCTCATAGGTGTATTCAGCCATACGGAAAGCGGTGAACAGGTCATACTTGTTCTCCTCCAGACGCATCACGGGCTTGCCGTTCTGAATCTCAATGCGCTTGGCCATGGCATCCAGGATACCGGCGGCGTTGTAACGGATGGGGCAATCGGCGATGACCTGAGAGTCCACCAGCACAGCGTCCAGCTCATGCTCATAACGCCAGCAATCCAGCTTGCCGCCTTCGGGGGTGTACATCACGCTCATGCAGGTAAAAGGAGCGCAGGTGGACATGGAGGTGGGCACATTTACCACGCCCACACCGGCGTATTCCGCCACAGCCTTGGCAAAGTCCATGATTTTGCCGCCGCCCACACCGATGACCTCGTCGCAGCCCATTTCCTTGCACTTATCGGCATATTCCTTGGCGCTCTCATAGCTGCACCAGCCTTCGTAGATGGCTACTTCATAACGCACTTCGGCCTTTTCCAGGCTGGCGGTCAGACGGTCCTTCACAGCAGCAAAGGCACGGGGACCCGCCACGATCATCACATGCTTGCCAAAGCGTGCAACCTCACCGCCGACTTCCTCCAGAATGCCAACGCCCTGACGATAACGGCCGGCGCCGAACTTGATCGCAGTGTCCAGTACAATACGCTCCATAATTGATTCCCTCCTGCAGCTTTGCTGCGGTATTTTGTTGAATCGATTATAAATCGCTTTCACGGACATTTCCACAGGTTGTCCGTTTTTCAAACTTGTATGGTATGTTTATTTCAATTTCAGACAAATTTGTATGTTCATTTATCTGTCTGCAGATTGGTCCTGCTTCGGATGAACCTTTCACGGATAACGCTCAGATGATACTGCATCAGGTCATAGGCATCCGCTCCTCGACGGTCCGCAATGGCTTCCGCAATGCGGCGATGCTCCACTGCGGTATCCTCCCTTCGCTTTCTGGGAGCAATCCGGGCTGTCAGGCGCTGCATCTGATGAATATAGGGAATCAGGTTTGGCACCACCAGATTACCGCTGCAATTGGCAATGGCCTGATGAAACTCCATATCCTTCTGCACATACCCCTGTCCGGAAGCCACCAGCTTATCAAACTCATCGCAGATGTGCATCAGCACTTCCACATCATGACGTCTGGCATTCTGTGCCGCCAGCAAGGCGCATTTGGGTTCAATCAGCATACGCATGTCCAACAGGTCCAGCGCCAGCTTGCTTTTGTCATAGATCACGCTCAGCCCCAGCGGATCATATTCTGTTTCATTCTCTTTCCGAAAATCCGCCACAAAGGTCCCCGAACCGCGTTCGGTATACACGATCCCGCGTTCCCGCAGGATACCCAGCGCCAGGCGCAGTGTGGAACGGCTGACTTCAAATCGTTCAGCCAGTTCCGGCTCATTGGGCAGTTTCGCCCCCACACGATAGTTTTCGCTGTGCAGCATATTGATCAGCGTGTCTGCCGTTCTTTCCGGCAGGGATTTGCGGTTAACAGGATCTCTCGGGTTTTGCACAATAAACCTCACATTCTCACACGGTCATAGATCTCCGGCGGCAGGTTTCGAATCAGGCGGATGACCGATTTCAGTTCCGGCTTCGGGTTATTTTTCAGCCAAGCGATGCCAATGTTCACCTGTCGGTGGAAGCAAAGCGGTCTGTAGACCAGACCTTTGAGGATCAGCAGGGGAATATTGGTAATCAATACACCTTTCCCCTGCACGATATCGGGACAGATCTGCTGATAAGGCCTTTCTTCCGGATACAGTGTCAGCTGATGCATGGCCACATATGCTTCAAAATCCTGCCGGAATCCGGTATTGTCGACATAGGGAAATATCACCGTGTCCTTCAGTTGTTCCGGGGTAATCTCTTTTTCCTGCGCCAATCGTGTGTTTTCGCCGGTGCATACATAGATGGTGCCTTCCCTCAGATTCGCGCTTCCAATGCGGGGATCCTGCAGCTCTTTATGGCCGACATCGCAGAAGACAATATCCATCCTCCCGCTCAGCAGCAGTTGTTTGTCATCACTTTCCGGTGGAATCAGGGCGGAGACACGATTATCAGCCTCCGCCATGATGGCCATATAAGCCTTGCAATTCCCCTGCAGCATATTATCCGGGAAGCCGATCACCACGAGGCCCTGGCGTTCCGCAAACGTTCTCATGGCCTTTTTTGCATCCATATGGGCTTTGAGTATCTTCTTTGCTTCCGGCATAAAAGCTCTGCCCGCCTCTGTCAGCAGCGCACGGTTGGCCGTTCGTTCAAAAAGGGCAATGCCAAGATCCTCTTCCAGTTTTTTCAGTCTGTGCGTCACTGCCGGCTGGGAAATAAACAGTTTTTCCGCTGCGGCATTGATGCCGCCAAATTCCACCGTCGCCGTAAAAGCTTCCAGCTGTTCCGTTGTCATCAGCTCACCTCTGATTCATTATACCATAAATTTTGTTTATGGTAGCATCAAGCTGTTCAATTTGCTTCTTTTTTCTGTCCGTTTTATGATAGAAAATGAGCCGGATGGCTTAATATTTTATTCGGAGGATGTTTATGAAAAAGCTCCTTTCCATCGTTCTCGTGCTGATGCTCCTGTCCCTGTCCGCCGTTTCCCTGGCTGAAACCGTGGACGCCTACACCAGTGCCTCGCTGACCAAGTCCTATGTTGAGGGCGATGCTGCCGCCGCGCTGGCTCAGATTCTGGAAAACAGCGGCTCGGATATCGCCACTGCCGCCCAGGCTGCCGCTCCCGATTATGTTCGCGAGTATGGCAAGCATGTGCTCATCATGTCCGTCAATCCCGATGGCTGCCCCGGCATGTCCACCATTGGCTACTGGCGTTACTGCAATAACCGTGCCGGCGGCCGCGCTGTGACCATTACCGCCGGTGACTGGCAGTTCAACAGCCGCGGCGAAGGTGCCGACCAGCTGGTTGCCCAGCTGACCGAAGGTCAGAACGCCCTGAACCTTTACAATGCGGGCATTGGTGCCGGTTCCACGGTTGTTATCTCTCTTGATGATGGTGTGTACATGATCCATCTGCGTGTGGCCGATATCTTTGTTCAGAAGTTTGACGCTGCCGCCTACGAAGCCGGCGAGTTCGCCAAAGGCTACTCCGGCGCCGACCGTCAGGCCAGCTCCTTCTACTTCGTCTTCGATGTGCTCAGCATCGAAAAATCCAATCAGATCATGCTGTAATTCTCCCGCAAAAAAGGACTGCCGAAAGGCAGTCCTTTTTGATTGTTCAGTATTATTCTGCGACCGTCTGCGCTTTCAGCTCAGCCAGCGCGTCGGTGTCGCACACCATTTCCACCTTCTCAGCCCAGGCACCCATCTGAGCGGAATAGGCATTGTTGGCAGCGTTGCCGATCAGGTATTCCTCGATCTCAGCATGAATATCATCGGTCATGATCAGGCCGCCGGGAATGTCCCGCAGATAATAGACCACATAGATGCCATAATCGCCCACGCTCGGGTTGCTCCAGTCGCCGGGCTGGTTCATGCGCTCATCAAACGCAGCAGCGATGAATTGCGGGTCGTAGATGATGCTCTCACGGTGAACGGCGTAGCCTTCAGCCAGGTTGGTCTCATCTTCCATGCCGGGATCGATGTTGTATTCCTTGATCAGTTCCAGCCAGCTGCCGCCGTTTGCCATCGTGGTGTTGATCGCGTCGATGGCCTCCTGACGGGACGCAACGCAGGCCGCAGCCGCGGCATCCACCGCTGCTTTGTTCGCTTCGGTAGCTTCGGTTTCATAAGCCTCAGCAGCCTCTGCGTAAGCATTCAGCAGGCTTTCATCCACCTCAAGCAGAATCTGCAGCACACCGCGATAACCCTCGGGCATATACCAGCTTTCATAGCCATAGTACTGGGTATAGAACTCATGCATGCCCACATCTGCATACATCGCCGCATACTGAGCACCAACCTCATTGAAAACGGCCTGAATCTCGTCCTCGGTGGGCACATAGCCGCCCGTCATATCGGCGTCCAGCTTTTCCCAAGCTGCCTGCATCTTCAGGTTTTCCAGAAGACCGGCTTCGCTATAGCCGTTGCTTTCGTAGTATGCCGCAGCCTGTTCACGAAGCACGGCACGAGCTTCCGCGGTATCCTCGGACAGATAATACTCCACATAACTGTTCAGGGCATCTTCCCATTCCCGGGCAGCTTCGTTGGCGAAAGCAGCTTCTTCTTCAGCCGTAAAGTTGAGATAGCCGGCATCCACCAGATGGCTTTCAATCACGCCCTGTTCATAAAGATACTCAATCGTATAATCGTAATCGGGATAGGTCTCGACATAGCCGTAGTTGTACAGCTGATAAGCCATATTGTCCAGATAATCCGCACTGTATTCCTTACCATTGACCGTCAGAATGATGCGGCTCATGTCAAAGGTGTTTTCTGCCAGTGCCACACCGGCGGACAGCAGCATCATCAGCGCCACCAGCAGCGCCAGGGTACGTTTCAACAGATTCATCAAAAGTTCCTTCCTTTCAAGTGGTTGTTGATTGTATTATCGCACATTCGCGGTTGCTCCGCAAGAACTTTGGGTAAAATGTTACACTCCGTCCATATTTGGGCAGTGCTGAAGATTGCAATCAAACCGTTCTTCCGTTATAATAAGAATGGATTTATATCCGCCGGGATTGGAAAAACGCTGTCAGCATCGCACTGCATTCCGCTTCCATCACGCCGCCAATGCAGCGCACCCGATGATAAAACGCGCTGTCCTGCGGCAGGTGATAGACGCTTCCGCAGCAGCCCTGTCGGGCATCCCACGCGCCAAACACGCATGCTTCCAGCTCTGCCATCATCATGGCTCCCGCGCACATGGGGCAAGGCTCCAGTGTCACGTACATCGTGCAGCCGTGAAGCCGACGCACCTGAAGCACTTCGCAGGCGCGCTGCATGGCCAGCATTTCCGCGTGTGCAAAGGGAGCATTGTTTTTCTCCCGCTCATTGCGCGCGGAAGCAATGATTTTTCCGTCTTTGACAATTACGGCACCCACGGGGACATCTTCCCGGCAGGCGGCAGCCATTTTGAGGGCTTCTGCCATCCATTTTTCTTCCATCTTCGATTCATTCCTTTCACCCTATGATAACATGCCAAACTCAAAAGAACAAGGAGACATTCCCATGAACGACGTTATGAGCATCATTTCTTCCCGCCGCAGTCATCGTGCCTACAAACCCGACGCCGTCACTCCCGAGCAGCTGCAGACGTTGATTGACGCTTTCCTGGCTTCCCCTTCCGCCGTCAACAAGCAGCCCTGGCATCTTTCTGTGGTTACCAATCAGCAGCTGCTGGATGAGATGCACGCTGAGATGATCGCCAACATGATGAAGGCCGCCCCCGAAAGCCGCAGCCCCCGTCTGGCTG
>JAKSQG010000021.1 GCA_024404275.1 Clostridia bacterium
TGAAGGCGGCCGCACCGTTGGTTCCGGCGCTGTGACCAAGATCGTCGAATAATCATCGAATTTGACCGCTGCGGCAGGGTGACCTGCCGCGGCGGAACCTGACCGAAAGAGGTGTTCCAAAATGGCAGCCAAGGAAGCCAGAGCAAACATCGTGCTGGCCTGCACCGAGTGCAAGCAGCGCAATTACAACACCAAGAAGAACAAGAAGAACACCCCCGACCGTATTGAGCTGAACAAGTATTGCCCCTTCTGCAGGAAGCATACTGCTCATCGCGAAACGAGGTAATACAATGGCTGACGAGAAAACGACCATCGCCAAAGAGGGCGAAAAGAAGGAAAACAAATTCCTTTCTTTCTTGAAGAACCTTCCGAAGCGCATTGCCACGCCTTTCAAGAACATGTGGCATGAACTGAAAAAGGTCACTTGGCCTACCAAGAAGGACCTGATTCAGTACACTTGCATCGTTCTGCTGTTCATGGCGTTCATGGGTATCGTGATCGGCCTTCTGGACATGGGCGCTTCCAAGCTCGTCACTGCCGTCAGCTCTGCCAAGGCCCCCGCAGCCACGGAGATTCCCGCCCCTGTTGCGACTGAAGCTCCCGTGGAAGCGACCGAAGGCACTGCGGAAGGAACGGATGGTGTGGAAGCCCCTGCCGACAACGCTGTTGTTGAAAGCACGGAAGCTCCCAGCGCCAATTAAGGAGATCTGTTTATGAGCGAGTCCACCGAAAGGACCCCGCTGTGGTATGTAGTCCATACCTATTCGGGTTATGAAAACAAGGTAAAGGATAACCTTGAAAAAACAGTCGAAAACAACGGTATGCAGGATCTGATCTTTGAGATCGTTGTGCCGACCGAAGAGGTTGCCGAAATCCGCAACGGCAAGCGCGTGACCTATCAGCGCAAGACGTTCCCGGGTTATGTCCTTGTCAAAATGATCAACACCAACGAAAGCTGGTATGTGGTGCGCAACACGCGTGGTGTGACGGGCTTTGTGGGCCCCGACAGCACCAAGCCTACGCCCCTTACCCCCGACGAGGTTGACCGTATGCTGTCCAGCCGCTCTGCAGAGAGCCGCTTCAGCATTGCCGTTGGCGAAGAAGTCCGTATTCTGTCGGGCCCGCTTGCGAACTTTACCGGCATCGTCGAGGAGATCGATCTGGAGCACGCCAAGATGCGCGTGAAGGTGACCATGTTCCTCGGCCGCGAAATGTCGGTAGATGTCGAGCTTGACCAGGTGGCCAAGCTGGAGGCGGAATAATCCGCCGATCTCAACCCTTTTGTTTGTCCCCTTAGTGGGAGGCATGACTTGATCATGCCGCCATTACCACAATTATGAGGAGGTGCCATTTACAATGGCAAAGAAAGTAACCGCTATCATCAAACTTCAGGTTAACGCGGGCAAAGCCAATCCCGCTCCGCCTATCGGTCCCGCTCTGGGCCAGCACGGCGTTAACATTCCCGGCTTCTGCAAGGAATTCAACGCCCGCACCGCGAAGCAGGAAGGCTACATCATTCCTGTCGTTATCACCGTCTATTCTGACCGTTCCTTCACCTTTATCACCAAGACGCCTCCCGTCCCGGTTCTGATCAAAAAGACCCTGGGCATCGAGAGCGCTTCTGCCACCCCCAACAAGGTCAAGGTGGCCCAGCTGACCAAGGCTCAGGTTCGTGAGATCGCCGAAAAGAAGATGCCCGACCTGAACGCTGCCAGCATTGAAGCCGCCATGAGCATGGTGGCGGGCACTGCCCGTTCCATGGGCGTGACCGTGGAAGAGTAAGGGAGGAACTGAACATGAAGCACGGCAAGAAGTATGTAGACAGCATGAAGCTGATCGATTCCTCCAAGCTCTATGAAGCCGTGGAAGGCCTGGAGCTTGTCAAGCAGACCGGTAAGGCCAAGTTTGACGAGACCGTTGAGCTTTCCATCCGTCTGGGCGTTGACCCCCGCCACGCTGACCAGCAGGTCCGCGGCGCCGTGGTTCTGCCCAACGGCACCGGCAAGAAGGTGCGCGTTCTGGTCTTCGCCAAGGGCCCCAAGGCTGATGAAGCCAAGGCCGCCGGCGCTGACTATGTTGGCGATATGGACCTGGTGCAGAAGATCCAGCAGGAGAACTGGTTCGACTTCGATGTTTGCGTGGCTACCCCTGATATGATGGGCGTGGTCGGCCGCATCGGTCGTGTCCTGGGCCCCAAGGGTCTGATGCCCAACCCCAAGTCCGGCACTGTGACGATGGACCTGACCAAGGCCATTGCCGAGATCAAAGCCGGTAAGGTGGAGTACCGTGTGGACAAGACCGCTATCTGCCATTGCCCCATCGGTAAGGTCTCCTTCACCACCGAGCAGCTGCGTGAAAACCTGGCTGCCCTGATGGAAGCCATCAACAAGGCGAAGCCTGCTACTGCGAAGGGTATTTATATCCGTTCTCTGTATGTCAGCAGCACGATGGGTCCCTCCATCCGCCTGAACACGCTGAAGTTCTGATCAGCAAAAGCTTAACAGCTTGCGCGGCCCGATTTCGGGCCGCGTTTTTGCGTGCGTAAAATGGGACGGGGAGAAGTTGTTCCATTCGAAAGCGTTCGAAAAACAACAGGCATGTTTCGGACGCCGGAAAGCGGTATTCGGGCAGAAGCGTTTGACCCCGCATACAAAGGATGCTATAATGTCGCCATAAAGAATTTCCAATATCTCACAGGAGGGGGAAGTGTATGACGACAACTGACATCCTTCGCATTCTGAGCGGCAACTGGTACTGGATCGTGGCCGGCATTGCGGTGCTGATCATTCTGATCAAGTTTCTGCCGCGTTACAAGATCGCGCCGCCCGATACGGCGCTGATCATCTCCGGTATTGTGCGGCACCGCTACAAGGTGCGCAACCCCGATGGCACTACCTCTACGAAAAAGTTTGGCTATCGCATCATCCGCGGCGGCGCGACTTTCTACATCCCCGCAATCGAAAAGATCGATAATCTGGACATGTGCCTGATGCAGGTGGACATCAAAACCAGCCAGCCCGTGCCCACCAAGGAGTATATCTCTGTGCTGGTGGATGCCGTGGCGAACATCAAGATCGGTTCGGATGACCTGTCCATTGCTACGGCGGCTGAACAGCTGCTGCACTATGATGCCAATCAGATCCGTGCTTTGGCCAAAGATGTTCTGGAAGGCAACATGCGTGAGATCATCGGTCAGATGACCATTTCCGAGCTGATCCAGAATCGCGACAAGTGTGCGCAGGAATCCATCAAGGCCGCCATGCAGGACATGGGGAACATGGGTCTTGAGATCATCAACCTGACGATCCAGAACTTCTCCGATGAAAACGGCGCCGTCATCAACACGATGGCGGTACAGAATATCGTTTCCAAGGAACGCGATGCCGAGATCGCCCGTGCCAATGCCGCCCAGGAAGGCAACAAAGCGCGTATGGAATCCGAGGCAGCCATTGCTGAACAGCAGAAGGATCTGGAGCTGCGCCGTGCTGCTTACAAGATTGAGCAGGATCAGAAAAAGGCGCAGGCCGATCTGGCGTATGATATCGAAAAGGAACGTATTCGTAAGGATCTGGAGACCGAGCATGCCGCGGCTGAACTGACCAAGCTGCAGAAGCAGACAGAGCTTCAGCGTCAGCAGGTTGAGATCGAGCGTGAACGGCTGAGCGTGGAGATCCGCGAAAAAGCGGCGGCTGAAAAGGATGCCCGCATTGCCGAGGCAGAGGCGGAAAAGTTTGCCCGTCAGGCTAAGGCGGATGCCGACCTGTATGAAGCCGCCAAGCAGGCGGAGGCGATCCGTCAGAAGGGCGAAGCCGAAGCCGAAGCCATCCGCATGAAGGCGGAGGCGATGAAGCTGTACGGACAGGCGGCCATGCTGGAGATGGTGATCGATAAGCTGCCCGACATTGCCCGTTCTGTGAGCGAGCCGCTGAGCAAGACCGAAAAGATCATCCTGTTCGGTGAGGGCGGCGCAACATCGATGGTGAAGGATACGGCCGGCACCATGCTGCAGACCTTTGAAGCCGTAAAGGAAGCGGTCGGTCTGGACATTCCGCAGATGATGAAGGATGTCAGCAAGGGCGGTCTGGTGGGCAAAGCCCCCGGAAAGGATGAAGCTTCCGGCCTGACGGAATAACACAATAAAGAATCATTACATGAGCGGGTATGCTACCGAAAGGGGAGCATACCCGCTTTTATGATGGGCATGGGGAAAATAACAGAATCATTATGCAGGAAGCAGATGAACAAGGTGCATTATTGCCCTAAAAGTATGAGAGCGGGAGACAGAAACTGCAATTTGTTTATATTATTGAACTATTTGTGTCAATATGGTTGCTTTTCTTCCACATATCCATTATAATAAACTTATGCAACCCTGCATATAATTGAAAAGGGAGAGAATCACATGAAGAAAGGCCTTCGTCTGCTCTGCATCGCGCTGGTGCTGATCCTCGTCGGCAGTATTGCCGCCTCGATCTTCAATACCGGCAACGGTGCGACTACCGTTTCCCGCATTTCCTTTGAAGCCGATCACGGCACGCTGAGCGGTCTGCTCTACATGCCCAAGGACGCTTCCGCCACCAATCCCAAGGCGACCATTATCGTCACCCACGGCTATCTGAATTCTGCTGAAATGCAGGATGCCAATGCCATTGAGCTGTCCCGCCGCGGCTTCGTCGTGCTGGCTCTGGACCAGTATGATCATGGTCATTCCGACCTGAACAACGAAGTGTACGGTGGCGACACCTCCTTCTTCGGTGTCTGGCGCCCCTTCTGGAACTACTCCATGTTTGACGCTGTCAAGTACATGTACAATCAGCCCTACGTCCTGAAGGATGAAAACGGCAATGGTATGATCGGCGTGACCGGTCACTCCATGGGCGGCTTCTCCTCCACCATGGCCGTGTACATGGACGAGCAGAACTTTGCCACTGCCGGCTATCGTATGATCCATGCCTCCCTGACCGAAGGCTCCGACTTCAGCTACACCGGCATGCTGGGCAACACCGCCGCGGTGTTTGATGCCAATGGCGGCGGCCGCTTCAACGGTAAGGTTGCCGCCCATTACGATGAGTTCTTCTTTGCTGCCCCCGGTACCAGCGGCGTGCGCTATAAGGATTATGTCTCCACTCCCGATGGTATGACCTTCCTGCAGCAGACCGAGCCCGCTACCGCCGGCAAGTGGTATGACACCACCGATGGCGGCCGCCGCGTCATCTATGAGCCCTCCGAGACCCATCCCTGGAACCACTTCTCCAAGACCACCACTGCCAGCGCTGTTGATTTCTATCTGACAGCCTTTGAAGGCGCGAAGGGCATCAATGCCGTCGCCGCTGACAATCAGGTCTGGCAGCTGAAAGAAGCCTTTGAGTGTGTGGCTCTGGTTGGCTTCGTGATGCTGCTCATCGCCGTGGCCTCCCTGCTGATCGAACTGCCCTTCTTCAAGATGGCCAAGAGCGGCAAGCTGCCCGTTCAGGCTTCTCCCAAGGGCGGCATGCTGGCCATCACCGTGGTCATCCTGTGCATCGCGATCATCCTGCCCTGCATCGTGTTCCAGCCCCTGATGGATGGCAATGCCACCATTAAGGATATCGTCTTCTATGCTGCCATCGTGGCTGCTGTGGCCGGTGTTGCCGGCATCGCCCTGAACCTGAAGAACAAGAAGGGCCTCATCGGCGGCTGCCTGAGCATCGTCTCCGGCGCTCTGCTGGCTCTGGTCGTCAAGACCTCCATGTACGGCGATAACGGCTACTTTACCGCCATCGGCGTCAACTCCATCGCTTACTGGACCATCGGCTGCGCCCTGATCAGCGCGACCATCCTGAGCACCGTGTACACCTGGATCAAGTCCAAGGACGGTGTGGGTCTGGCTGCCTACGGTATCTCCTTCAAGCCCACTGCCATCATCGGCGGTATCTGCACCGGTCTGGTCACCGTGGCCATCAGCTATGCTGTGCTGTTCCTGGTCGACGCCGTGCTGAAGGTGGACTTCCGTATCTGGACCTTCGCCTTCAAGACCTTTGACGCCAACCTGGTGCCCGCCATCCTGCACTACCTGCCCACCTTCCTGCTGTTCTACGTGATCAGCACCATCGGTATCACCATCAACACCAACACCACCCGCATGAACGGCGCTTGGGGTTATGTGCTGGCGATCCTGCTGAACGCCGGCGGCGGTGTCATCTGGCTGTGCCTGCAGTATGGCACCCTGTTCAACACCGGTGTTGCCTACTGGCCCGGCTCTGCCCTGTCCGGTATCATGATGTTCGCCATGGTTCCCACTCTGGCCATTGCCGCTATCATCAGCCGCAACCTGACCAAGAAGACCGGCAACATCTGGACCGCCGCGGTGCTGAACGCTGTGCTCATGACCATCATGACCATCGCCAACACCATGGTCGTTTACAAGTAATCATTTACGAGAGGCATTTGGGAACCACCCTTTTTGAAGCCAAAAAGGGCAGTTCCCAAGCCCTCCGCGAAAAAGCAGTTCTGGAATGAGAGCATTGCACCTTTGCTTTGCCAAAGGGGATGCATCATACCATGGACTGCTTTTTTTGAACATGGCCTTTCATGGCCCTGTATGACCCATAATAAAATACCCTTGCCATGATGAGTTTCATTCATCAAGGCAAGGGGGTTCTGTTGTCTGAAAAGACTGCCCTTTCTCGGAGGGGGTAAAAGGGGGAACCATGCTTTCCGGCTTCGGAAAGCGTGGTTCCCCCTTGTAATCTGTTTGTTACAGGTCGGCTTTGACGTAGAACTCCGCGCCGTCATCCAGACGAAGACAGGCCAGGCGTGCCGCGCTGAAACCATAGCCGCAGCAGCAATCGATATCGGTAAAGCCTTCAGCGTGCAGGATACGGAAATGGTCGCCGCGCTCGGTCAGCTTGCGGGAATAAACATACATCTCTTCATCACTGCCGGGACAGACAAACTCGCACACGGGCGTATGACCGATGATAAGACGCGTATTGGGCGGCAGGTCGGGAACGGTATCGATCTTGGGACGGTTCCAGACAATCTCATGCGTGCTGTTGCCCAGAAAACCGTGCACCAGAATGTAGTGCGTGCCATTGATATCCAGCTCTTCCTGCGGTTTGAGCGAACGGATGAAATCCATGGTCTCTTCTTTTTCCTCATCGGTCAGTGTATCCAATCCTTTGAGGGTAAAAAAGTTGCCGTTGCGGTTCCAGCGGCGGATGATGGTGGTGTCGGCATCCGGCTCAAAAAAGTGCAGGCACATGTCCTCATGGTTGCCGAGGATCATGCGGATGCCCGGAGTTTTCATCGCAAAGCGCAGCAGCTCAACGGGCTTGGGACCGCGGTCCACCACATCGCCTAAGATGTATACGGTGTCGCTGTCTGAAAAATCGATCAGCTTCAGCATTTCCTGCAGGGCGTCAAACGAGCCGTGCAGGTCGCTCATGACGTAAGTTGCCATTTCAATCCTCTCCTTCCAAACCATTATAGCACAAACGCGAAGCGTTTTTAAGGGGGAGAGGCACACCGGGCCTGCAAAAAGCATGTTTCAAAACATCGTCCGCTCCTTTGCCGCATTCTTGATTTCAGTGCGGCCACCGAGTATAATAAAGGGCGGAAAGGGGAGAGAAACATGAAAAGTGTCATGCCGGATTATCTTCCTTCCTTCAAGTGCATCGCGGGGCGCTGCCGTCATACCTGCTGCGCGGGATGGGAGATCGACATTGATGAATACTCCCTGGAACGCTGGCGGCAGGTAAAGGGTCCCTTTGGCGAACGCCTGCGGGGCTGCATTGAACAGGACGCCGACAGCGCGCATTTTTGCCTGCTGCCGGGGGATCGCTGCCCGCTGCTGCGGGCGGACGGCCTGTGCGAGATGATCGTGCAGTTGGGGGAAGACAGCCTGTGTGATATCTGTGCCGATCATCCCCGCTTCCGCAACTTTTTCAGCGACCGCGAGGAATTGGGGCTTGGGCTTTGCTGTGAGGAAGCCGCGCGGCTGATTCTGACCCGCGAAACACCGGTCTGCCTGATGGAAATGGGCGATGAAGCGCTGCGGTATGAAGAAACCGCACTGCTGAGTCTGCGCGCGGAAGCCATCGGGCAGGCACAAGACAGAACGCTTTCCATGGAAGAGCGCTTATGCCGCCTGGAGGAGGAAACCGGCGGGGCGGTGTTTGCGACCGGTCCCGAGGCGGCTGCGCTGCTGCGTCCGCTGGAACGTCTGGACACGGCGTGGGAGGAGCGGCTGGACTGCCTTGAAAAACAGCCCTCGCTGACCCTTTGCAATCACGCCGATACGCCCCTTGAGCAGCTGTGCGTGTACTTTTTGTTCCGTCACCTGCCCGGTGCGGCAGAGGATGGCAGGTTCACGGAAAGGCTGCTGATGTGTACCCTGCTCACACGCGTGACGGCGGCGATCAGCCGCGGCATGGATGACTTGATCGAAGCTGCCCGGCAGATTTCCGGAGAGATCGAATACTCCGATGAAAACATCGGGCTGATTCTGGACAAGATCAAAGAAAAAACACAAGATCGATCAGATTTATTCACGATTCTGCCATAAAAATGCATTATACTGAAAAACGGTTCACAAAGACAGCCTTTGTTCTTTGAAATCATTCTCCTTAAGACCGGAAAACGGGAGCATTGTTTTCCGGCCTGAGCGCGAAAGGAAACCGCATGCGACACGAAATCAAAAGCCGGCTCACAGCCGCGTAGGCTGCAGCGGTGCGGGTGCGCCTTCGGGCCATTACCACACTGGACCCGCATGTGCGGGAAGACGGCACCTATGATATCCACAGCGTGTACATGGATACGCCCACCGACCGTGCGCTGATGGAAAAACAGGTGGGCATGCCGGTGCGCGACAAATACCGCATCCGCTATTACAATGAGGACAGAGAGCATTTTGTCATTGAGCGCAAAAGCAAGGTGGGGTCGCTGTGTGACAAGGTGGGCTGCAAGCTGACCCGCAATGAGCTAGACCGTCTGCTGGCGGGAGACATCGACTGGATGCTTCATGACGACAGGCGCCTGCTCCGGGAGGTATGGCTGCGCATGAAAAATGAATTGCTGGCCCCCCGCATGCAGGTGCATTACACCCGGGAACCCGTCATCTACGGTCCCGGCAATGTGCGGGTCACGCTGGACAGCAACATCCGTACGGGTCTGTACAATCCCGATTTTTTGACCGAGGGGCTGGTAAGACCCCGCACGCAGTCGCCGGATTTTGTGCTGCTGTAGGTCAAGTTTGATGCCTATCTGCCGCAGATCATTGCCGATATTACGCAGTGTAACTGCCGCCCCATGTCTTTTTCCAAATTTGAAGCCTGCCACAGCTATGATTGAGAGGAATATAACGATGAACAGCCTGCTGAAAGAAATTTTCTCCTGCAACGTGCCGGAAACGGCCCTGGCTTTTTCTCTGCCGGATTGCCTGATCGTGATGGCGGTCGCCGCATTGCTTGGCGTATTCATCGCCGCCTTGTATAAGGCCACCTATCAGGGTGTGATGTACACCATGACCTATGGCGTGACGCTGGTGGGCATGGCCATGATCAGCGCCATGATCCTGCGTGTGGTGACCAGCAATGTGGTGCTGACGCTGGGCATGGTGGGCGCGCTGAGCATCATCCGCTTCCGCACCTCCATCAAGGAGCCCATGGACATCATGTACATGTTCTGGGCAGTGGGTGTGGGCATCGCCGTGGGCGCGGGCATGCTGGGCGTGGCGATCATCGGCTCGCTGGTCATCGGCGCGGTGGTGGTTTTCCTCACCCGCGGACGCACCAACGGCGTGCCGTATATTCTGGTGCTGAACGCGCAGGATCAGGCGGCTGAAAACGCTGCGCTGGCGCTGGTCAAGGATCAGGTCAAGCGTATGCGCCTCAAGAGCAAAAGCGTGACCAAAGCGGGCACCGAGCTGACGCTTGATATCCGCCTGAAGGAGGAAAACACCGACTTCATGCATGAAGTCGCGGCCATGGAAGGCATTACCAATGCCGTGCTGGTGACCTATAACGGCGAATACATGACCTGACGGCAAAAGAGACCGACGAACCCGTGAAGGATCCAAAGTGTTCCTTCACGGGTTTTTTGATATTTTGGACAGATAATGCAAAAAACGAGGGGAAAATAAGGCATTTATTTGCGGAAAATGCTGGAACAGTCTGGCAATTTATTGTATAATTTCAGCAGACTGCTGACCCGAGCAGCGAAAAAAGGGAATGAATTGTATCCCGAACAAGGAGAAACCAATGAAAAAGAGTTTCCTGCTGGTATTGCTTGTACTGATCGGCT
Source organism: Clostridia bacterium (assembly GCA_024404275.1). GTDB lineage: Bacteria > Bacillota > Clostridia > Christensenellales > Aristaeellaceae > SFMI01. The sequence goes on from JAKSQG010000021.1 coordinate 10,282, forward strand.
GCATGGCGACGTGCAGCGCCAGTACGTTGTTTCCTTCCAACGCGCCCTGTGAAAGACCGGAGATCGAAGGTGTCGACGAGGATGGCTATTTGCTGTCGGACGAGGATGAGTTTGTGTATGCCGATGCGGAAAACGGCCTGTGGGTGTATGTCAGCAGTGAAATGAGGGTGGAGATCGACCGTTTCAAGGCCAATGACCTGGACCTGGTGTGGCTTTCCGCCCACATCTGGCAGAAGGAGCCGACCGGCTTTGAAACCTTTTTCAGCAATGAAAAAAAGCCATGGGATGACCATATGAATCAGGAAACGCTGTCCCGACGCGAGCGGCTGATCTTTTCCTGCAATTCGGACTTTTTCTCTGCCCGACTGGGCGACATACCCGTGGGCATCGTCATCCGTCACGGCAAGGTCATTTCCAAAAAGACCGCTGCCAGCCGCAGCGGCATTCCCACACTGGACCTGATGGCGTTCTATCCCGATGGCGTGATGAAAACGTACGGTTCGCGTGAATATACGCCGGATGCTCTGCTGGAGATGGGCGTGACGGATACCGTCTGTTTCGGACCGATCCTGGTACGCGATGGCGAGCTGAAGCTGGAGTATCTTCAAAATCTGGGGCATGCCCGTGAGCCGCGTACGGCGCTTGGCATGATCGAGCCGGGGCATTATGTCTGCATCCTGACCGAGGGCAGAACCAAGGACAGCGAGGGCGTGGAGCTTTCCTGGCTCGGTCAAATGATGGCAGAGGAAGGCTGTGTGGAGGCGCTCAACCTGGACGGCGGTAAGACCAGTGTGATGTGCTTCATGGGCAACAAGATCAACCAAACCGGTCTTCCCGGCAAGGATGAGTATGCCCGCAGAACGACCGATCTGCTGGGCATCGGACATTCCGAAAAGGTGACAAAGCCGTGAGAAACGTAAAGAGAAGGTATGGCCTGTATATCGGGGCGATGATGCTGGCGGCGCTTTTCTGCCTGCTGACGGCGGCGGGTAGCGCCCGGGCGGAAGCGGCACGGAACATCGTGGATCAATGCCATTTGTACGCCCCGCAGAACACGGAAAAGCTGGGAAACGCCCATGACGGCAACGATTTTACCATGTGGTCGTGCTCCGAGGCGTCCTATCTGCAGTTTGAGGTGCCCGAGGGGCAGACTGTGCACGGCGTGTACATCAAGTGGGGCATGGATGTGCCCGAATGGCAGATCGTCAAGACGGAAGACAGCGCTGAAGTACTGTGCGGCGGCAGCGAGGGTCATGCGCATGAATATAAGACTTGTCTGCTGGAAAGCGGTACCTATCGCTTGAAGTTGACGGCTGCCCCCGAGGATGGGCGCATGCGTATCCGCGAGATCGCGCTGTATACCGATGGTGAACTGCCGAAGGATGTGCAGGTATGGCAGGTGCCGTCTGACAAGGTGGACCTGATGGCCATGCCGGCGCATCCCGATGATGAGCTGCTGTTTTTCGGCGGCACGCTGCCGTATTATGCCGGAGAGCTGAAGAAGGATGTGCTGGTGGTCTATCCTACGTGCGCGACCTATAACCGCCGTACCGAAATGCTCAATGGCCTGTGGCATTGCGGGGTCAGGCTGTATCCCGTCATCGGACCGTTTGATGATGAAAAATTCTACACCGCCAATGAGATGTATCGTCATTGGGGCGGCCGGGAAAAGGTGCTGCAGTACTTTACCGAGGTCATCCGCCGTTATCGCCCGGATGTGATCGTGACCCACGATGTCAACGGTGAGTACGGTCATGGCGGACACATGGCGGTGTGCGCTTCGGTGACCGACGCGGTGACAAGAACGGCGGCGGACGCGGCGTATGAGACGCAATCGGCACCGTGGCAGGTGAAAAAGCTTTATGTACACCTGTATGAAGAACAGACGCGGGATATGAACTGGGAGATTCCGCTGGAGGCCTTTGACGGCAAGACGGCCTTTAAGATTGCCGAGGAAGCCTTCCTCTGCCACGAGTCGCAGACGCAGTCGTTCAATATGCATTCGGACGGAAGTTATTCCTGCCGCCGGTTCGGGCTGGCTTATTCATCGGTCGGCGATGATGTGAACATGGATGACTTTTTTGAAAACATCAACAAGGAGTAAATGCGCATGAAAAAGCTGGCTGTTTTATTGTTGACGGCGTTGCTGCTGCTTCCGCTCTTTGCCGGGGCAGATGAGATCATTCCCGCAAACGAGAAACATCCGCGCCCCGAAATTGAAAACGTGGGTGAGGACGGTTATCTTGTGAACGAAGATGATGAGTTTATCTATGAGGATGCCGAGGAAGGTTTGTGGCTGTATGTCAGCAGTGACCTGCGGGTGGAGATCGATCGCTACACCGCCTCCAACATGCAGCTCATCTGGTATACCGCCCACATCTGGCAAAAGGACGGTGACGGCATGCACACCTTCCTTTCCAACCCCGCGAAACCTTTTGAAGACCGTATGTGGGTGGAACAGATCGCCCGCAAATATCAGCTGGTGTTTGCCATGAACGGCGACTTCTATGAGGACCGCGTCGGCAACATGCCCGTTGGCTGCATCATCCGCAACGGCAAGGTCATCAACAGCAAGCCCTCCATCCGCAGTGAGATTCCCACGCTGGACATTCTGGCATTGTTTTCCGACGGTACCATGCGCTGCTTTGGCGGGCGCAGCAATACGGCGGACGAATATCTGGCGATGGGCGTAACGGATACCATTTGCTTTGGACCCATCCTCATCCGTGATGGCGCTGTCAATGAAAAACAGCTGGTGGATATGGGCCGAGCGAGAGAGCCGCGTACCGCGCTTGGCATGGTGGAAAAGGGTCATTATGTGGCAATGCTGGTGGAAGGACGCACGGAAAACAGCATTGGCTCCCGCTACATTGAAACGGCGGAAATGATGGCCAAGGAAGGCTGCGTGGAAGCCCTGAATCTGGACGGCGGTCAGACGGCGGTGATGTGTTTTATGGGCACCAAGCTGAACGTGACCGGGCAGTATGGCAAAGGCAGCGAACAGCGCCTGGTGACCGATATTGTCGGCATCGGCCACAGCGTGCAGGTAACGGAAAAATAAAGAATACCAAAGTGGGGGATGCTTTTTCAAAGAGGAAAAGCGTCTCCCCTTTTTCTTTTGACAATTTTCAGGAAAAGCAGAACGCTTTGAAGGATTTAACGCAAAGAAGGCGAATAATAACCTTATGATGCCATAAACAAGTCGCAATCCATTGAAAAAGTGTGATTTGTAATTGCGAAAAAAATCCGTTTGCGCAAGGAGGAGTTTGTCAATGAGCAAGCGAAAAATGAATACGGTCGCCATGGCGTCCTGCCTGCTTTGTGACGATGCGAAGTGTAAGGAAGCCTGTCCGCATTTTGATCCGTCCAAAGCGCTGCGCAGCCTTTGGTTTGACAATGAGGGCGGTGCGCGTGCGGTGATTCCCGATACGATGCCCTGCGCTGATTGCAGCGCGCCCTGCGTGGATGCCTGTGTGCAGAGCGGAAAGATCGATATCCGCGGGTTGATGCTTCAGATGGGAAAGGAGATCCCGGCTTGCAGGGGACTGGACCCGGCGAGGCTGAAGATCGATTTCCTTGGCTTTCCGCTGGAAAATCCGTTTCTGCTTTCCTCTTCTGTGGTCGGCTCCAATTACGACATGTGCCGCCGTGCCTTCCAAATGGGATGGGCCGGTGTTGCCTACAAGACGATCTGCCTGTTTGACATCCATGAGACCTCGCCGCGCTATGCCGCGATCAAGGACCCGAGCGGTACGGTCATTGGCTTTAAGAATGTGGAACAGCTGTCCGATCTTCCGCTTGAAGAAAACCTTTTGACTTTCCGCAGGCTGAAGGCAGAATTTCCGGAAAAATACCTGCTGGTTTCCATCATGGGACGGGATGAAGAGGAATGGGAAACGTTGGCGCGTCTGGCGGAGGAGAACGGCGCGGACGCCGTTGAGCTGAATTTTTCCTGCCCGAACATGAAGGATGATGGTTTGGGCAGCGATGTCGGTCAGGATAATCTGCTGATCCGGCAGTTTACGGCGGCGGCGCGGCGGGGCACCAAAAAGCCGATCATTGCAAAGCTGACGCCCAATGTGCAGGAAATGTCTTCCGCCGCGTTGGCGGCAAAGGAGGGCGGCGCGGACGGACTTGCGGCCATCAACACGCTGAAAAGCTATATTACGCTGGACAGCGAAACATACGCGAAGGACAACGAGCATGCGGCGTACCATATGACTGCGATCGGCGGCTATTCCGGTGCCTCCGTGAAGCCGATCGCCTTGCGTTTTATTGCCGAGCTGAAGCAGAACCCCATGCTTTGTGATTTACCGGTTTCCGGCATGGGCGGCGTGGAGACCTGGCGTGATGCCGCACAGTTTATGATCATGGGCGCTTCCTCTGTGCAGGTGACGACCGCTGTCATGCTGTACGGATATCGGATCATTGAAGATCTGTGCGATGGGCTGCTGCGATTGCTGGACGAGTATAAACTGGAAAATGTGGAGGAACTGGTCGCCATCGGATTGAAAAACGTCGTGCCGCTGCATGATGTGGAGCGGGACAAGGTGATCTATCCGCGGTTTGACCTTTCCCGCTGTGTGGGCTGCAGACGCTGCCTGCGCTCCTGCATGGACGGCGGACATCAGGCTATTTTCTTTGAAAAAGGGCATCCGCGCCTGGACGCCGCGCGCTGCGTCGGCTGCCATCTGTGCGTGATTGTTTGCCCGAAGGAAGCTGTTTCCTCCTCCGGCATTTCGGTGCCGCGGCATCGGCAGCCCTGACACCGCTGCAAAAAGGAAGCTGTAGCGTGCTGAGCGGGGGCTTCCTTCACGACGGAAGAGCAGAGAGCGATAACTGAAAACAGACAGCATTCATGCCGTGAGTACGGTACAAATGCTGTCTGTTTTTTTTATATAGGGCCTTTTTGGGATTCTGGCATGATTGCAAGCGGCCCCCCTTGGGCAGCCTGTGCGATCAATGCGTATTCGCGGAAGTTCTTTTGCGGCGGAACAGCAGCGACGCCGCACCCCATACGCCGGTGCCTGCGGCCAGGCACAAAAGTCCATAGCCCCAGGCAGCGCCGGTGAGCATGCCGGTGCTGATCTTGAACAGATTACCCAACACCGCCACAGCGATCAGGCTGCCGATGGTCATGAGAGACGCCACCGCGATGCGCAGCTTGCTGACAGGAACACACACGGAGTACAGGGCCAGCAGACCGACACCCAGTGCACACAGCGACGCCAGTACGGAGCACATTTCCGTGGGCAGACCGATCCAATACTCGCCGGCCATGCACAGCAGGGCCGCTACGGCCACAGCGCTGCCGCCCGGAACAGCCCGGCGCAGCACACGGGCGAGGAAACTGCCCTCAATGCGCTCCTGATTGGGCTCCATGGCCAGGAAGAAGGAAGGAATGCCAAGGGTCAGCGCGGAGATTAGGGTCAGCTGCACCGGCTGGAAGGGATAAGCCAGGGGCAGCAGCAGCGTCACCAGACTGATGAGGAAGGTCGATAATGTTTTGACCAGAAACAGCGAAGAAGCGCGGGTGATGTTACCCACCACGCGGCGGCCTTCACTTACCACCTGCGGCAGAAGCGGGAAACCGTCGCCGGGAATCGAGATCTGGGCGGCGTGACGGGCCGCGTCGGAACCGCCTGCCACAGCAATGGAGCAATCGGCTGCCTTGAGCGCGGGGATGTCGTTTACGCCGTCGCCGGTCATGGCCACGCGCAGGCCATGGGCTTTCAGGGCTTCCACCAGCAGGCGTTTCTGTTCGGGACTGACGCGGCCGAAAACAGTGGTCTGTTTGCAGCGCTGCTTCAAGGCATCCGCATCGAGGACAGAGGCATCCACCCATTCACCGTCCAGACCGAGGCGTTTGGCAATGGCGGAAACAGTGCGGGGATCGTCACCGCTGATCAGCTTCAGCTGTACTCCTTCATGGCGGAAAGCTTCCAGCGTGGCGGCGCAGCCGGGGCGCAGTTCGTCCCGGAGGGCCAGCAGGGCCATGGGGGAGAGCGTACCGCCCTGCACCGAGCCGGCGAGGAGCAGCACGCGCAGCCCCTGCGCGGTCAAAGCGTTCTGCTGCTCCTGAAGCGGCGCGGGAAGGTTTTCCATCACAAAGGACGGCGCGCCCAGTACGATGCGCCGACCGTCCCGCAGGACCACGGCGCTGCATTTCTTTTCGGAGGAGAAGGGCTCGGCGGAGACGATATCCGTGGTATCGGCTGCCGGGGGACACCAGGCACGCAGCGCATCGAGGGTACCGGTGGCATCATCGAAGGCCGCCAGAAAACGGGAAAGGTCGCTGCGTAGAGAGTCTTCGGAGGTGTTTACAGGCAATACTGTTTCGACCTCCATACGGCCGGTGGTCAGGGTGCCGGTCTTGTCCAGACACAGAACATCAGCCCGGGCCAGGGTTTCAATGCCGTACAGCTCCTGCACCAGCACGTCTTTGCGCCCAAGGCGCACCACGCCGACCATCAACGCAACACTGGTCAGCAGGATCAGACCCTCGGGGATCATGCCCAGCATGGAAGCGACAGCGGCCGGGACGGCGGCTTTCAGGGCGATGCCGTTGAAAAGGGTCTGCTTCAAAAGAACGAGCAGACCGAGGGGCACCAGGATCATGCTGACGTAATGCAGCAGCTTGTTCAGATCCTGCATCAGCTGGGATTTGGGGCTGCGGATGGCACGCCCTTCCCGGGTGAGCCCGGCGGCGTAGCTTTCATCGCCGACCTTTTCCAGTTCCACAAACAGTGTACCCTCGGTGATGAAGGTGCCGGACAGCGCCCGGTCGCCGGAGGTGCGCAGCATGGGCTCGCTTTCACCGGTCAGCAGGGATTCATCGATGGCACCGCTGCCCGAGACCACTGTGCCGTCAGCAGGCACCTGATCGCCGCGCCGCAGCACCACAATGTCACCGCGCACCAGGGCATCGGGGTCGACAGACGTCTCCTCGCCATCCCGCAGCACATGGCATTTGGCACGGTGGAGCAGCTCCAGCCGGGCAATGGTCTTGCGTGCCCGCAGCTATTGAATGGTGGCAATGAGCGTGTTGGATACAACGACACCCATAAACAACATGTTGCGGTAGCTGCCCACCAGCAGCAGCGCCAGCGCCAGGGCTACATTCAGCGCGTTAAAAAAGGTAAAAAGATTGCCGGCCAGAATCTGCCCGACGGTTTTTCCATGCGTTTGGCTGTGGGCATTGCCCTCGCCCGCGGCAGCCCGGCGGGCGGCTTCCTCATTGGACAGCCCGCGAAGAGGTTGATTCATGTACATTGACTCCTTTTGCAAGAGTATACATGGTGATGATAACAGAAAAGCAGGGAAAGGGCAAGAGGCAGAGGGAAAGCGGGCGGCGAACCGCAGGATGTCCGTCAACGGGTTAAATGCGATCGCTTTATTCTGACAGAGCTGATTCCTTTTTCTGCGCTCCGGTCTGCAAACCTGCATACACCCATACCAAAAATTCCCCTCCCGCTCGTTGCACCTACTGTCCATCTGTGCTATAATACTTTTGGTCGTTGCGCTTTCCTTGGTTCCGTAGCTCAGCAGGATAGAGCATCCGCCTCCTAAGCGGAAGGTCGCGCGTTCGA
>JAKSQG010000022.1 GCA_024404275.1 Clostridia bacterium
GCACACCCATCAAGCCCACCGCGCCGCAGATAAAGGCCAGCTGCAGCACGATCTTGCCGCGTCCAAAGCCGCGTACATCGTTGAGGTCCAGCTTGTGCAGGTGCAGATACACCACGCCCGCCGCCATGAACAGGATCAGCTTGAACAGCGAATGGTTGATCATGTAAAGCAGCGCGCCGCGGGCTGCCAGGGCATTTTCCTCGCCCAGCAGGCAGCTCATGGCGATGCCGGTCAGGATGAAGCCGATCTGGCTCATCGAGGAGCATGCCAGCGTGCGCTTGAGGTTGACCGAGAAGACCGCCAGCACAGCGCCGCCCAGCATGGTCACCATGGCCAGCATCAGCAGCAGGTTGCCCCAATCCGCGCTCTCACGGAAGATGTTGGCGGATACGGCAATAACGCCGAACACGCCCGTCTTGGTCAGAATACCGGAAAGCAGCGCCGAAGCCGGGGCGGGAGCCACCGGGTGCGCCTTGGGCAGCCAGATGTGCAGCGGGAACATGCCCGCCTTGGCGCCAAAGCCCAGCAGAATGCAGATGCACGCCGCAAAGATGGTGCCCTTATCGGCGCATTCCTCGGCCGCCTCGTACAGCTCGGCAATGACCAGCGTGCCCAGGGTGAATTTGAGGATCATCAGACCCACCAGCATCACCATGCCGCCGATGACAGCCACCGCCAGATAGGTCTCCGCGGCACGCATGGCCCCCGCGTTCTCATCATGTGCCACCCACGTGTAGGAGGTGAAGGACATGATCTCAAAGAAAATGAAGGTGGTGTACAGGTCCGCCGAGAGGAACACGCCCAGCGTGGCGCCCAGCGTCATCAGGTAGAAGAAGTAATAACGGTTGCGGTTGTGATAGTGATGGGCAAAGTATTGCTTCGACAGCATCGCCGTGCCCAGCCACATCACGCCCGCCACGGTGGTGTACACCGCACGGAAGCCATCCAGCACAAAGTTCAGACCAAAGCCGCAGAAGCCGCCGATGGTCAGCGAAATGGCCGCGCCGTTGATGGTGGATACCAGCAGCACCAACACCAGTGCCAGCACAGCGGCGCAGGTGCCGATCACAAACAGGTCACGGACAGGCTTGTTTTTGCGGCCGATGAGGTAGGAAACAAGGGCCGCCAGCATGGGGCCGAAAACCAGAATCGCAAGACTCATGGACGTCCCTCCTTTACACCACGCCGGCAGTCAGCGTTTCAAGCACGCCGACCACCTGACTGGAAAACAGGCCGAAAAGCACAATGACCGCCGCCAGCACCGCCAGCGTCACCTTCATCTGCCAGCCGGGATCGCAGTTTTTGCCCGCCTCGACAACGCCCGAGGGCTCCAGCGGACGGAAGCACATGTAGAAGGCCGGTCCCATCAGGTAGACCGCCGTCAGAATGGCGGAAATGAGCAGCGCCGCCAGACCGATAAGACCCACCGCGCCGCAGGAGGCTGCCGCGGTACCGATCATCACCTTGCTGACAAAGCCGGGCAGCAGGGGCGTACCCATCAGGCCAAGCGCCGCCAGCACATACGCCGCGCAGGTGAAGGGCATCACCTTGCCCAGACCGCGCAGCTGCTCGATCTGCGTGCGGCCGGTATCCACCAGCACCGCACCCGCGCAGTAGAACAGCGAAATCTTGATCACCGCGTGGAAGACCATGTGGGTCAATCCCGCGGTCAGACCCTGCACCGTCATCAGGCTGGCCGCCATGATGATATAGGACAGGTTGGACACCGTTGAATACGCCAGACGGCGCTTGAAGTGATGCTCCTTGACGGCCATCGAAGAGCCGTACACAATGGTCAGCGACGCCAGCACCACAGCGATCACCTGCGCAGGCGTGCCCAGCAAAAGCGAAGCGCCGATGCTGAAATACGTCATGCGGATGATGGCGAACACGCCCGACTTGACCACCGCCACCGCGTGCAGCAGGGCGGTCACGGGCGTCGGAGCCACGGAAGCGCTCGGCAGCCACGCGTGCAGCGGGAACACCGCCGCCTTGACGCCAAAGCCCAGGAACATGCACAGATAGCCCGCCTGCAGCAGCAGCGGATGCTCCGCGGCAAAAGCCGCGCCCATCACGCCGCCGGGGACAAAATCGGTGGTACCGGCAAAGCCCAGCACGATCATGATGCCGGCAAAGGCCAGCGCCGCACCGAAGAAGGAATACAGCATGTACTGCCGTCCGGCGTGCAGCGACTCCTCCTCGGAGCCGTGCATGACCAGCGGCATGGTGCACAGCGTCAGGCACTCATAGAACACATACATCGTGATCAGGTTCGCCGCCGTGCTGATGCCCAGCGTCACACCGTAGGTGATGGTGTACAGGGCCAGAAAATGGTTCTCGCCGCCCTCATGCTTCATGTATTCAAAGGCATACAGCGAAGCCAAAGGCCAGAGGAAGATCACAATGGCGGTAAACACCGTGCCCACGCCGTCGATGGCAAAGCGAAGGGCGATCTTATCCGTCAGCTGCAGCAGCACCGCGCCCGCCGTTTCGGGATGAAACAGGCACCAGGCGCCCAGCAGCGAGGTCGCGATCACCGCCGCCTCCACAAACAGGGAGCGCGCGCGGGACGACTTCGGCTGCCAGCCCAGCAGGATCAGCCCCGCCGCGATGGGCAGTAGAATGGTGATTAAAAGCATCTTTTACTCCTTACAGCAGCGCCGCGGCAGCCTGAGTGGCAGCGTTCATCAGCGGCTGGGCAAAAATACCCGTCAGCACCACACCCGCGGCCAGCAGGCACAGCGGCACCAGCATTTTGAGGCCGGGTTCCTTCTTTTCCAGGGTGCTGTAATCAAAGTCGCTGCCCGGGAAGAAGCCGTGAATGGTGACCGGCAGCAGATAGGCCGCCGTCAGCAGGGCGGAGATGATCAGCACGACAGGGCCGACAATGGACAGGGCGCCCATGCCGTCCGCGAGGGAGCCGGTGGCCAGCAGCCACTTGCTGACAAAGCCCATGGTGGGCGGAATGCCGATCAGACCCAGAGAAGCAATGGTCCAGCACCAGATGACGATGGGCATCTGCTTGCCGATGGCGCGCAGGTCACGCACATAGGTCTTGCCGGTCTGATGGATGATGGCGCCGGCGCACAGGAACAGCGTGTTCTTGATGACCGAGTGACCCACCACATGCAGCAGCGCGCCGCAGAAGGCGTCCGCCGTCAGGCAGGAAAGGCCAAACAGCACGTAGCTCACCTGGGACACGGTCGAATACGCCAGACGCTTTTTCATCAGCGGCTCGCAGTAAGCCAGCATGGAGCCCATGAACACCGTGAACAGCGTCAGGCACATGAAGGTCGTCTGCACCCACGTGCCGCGCAGGGCGGCCGCGCCGATGAGGAAGTAAATGATGCGGATGATGGCCAGCACGCCGGCTTTGGTGATGACACCGGAAAGCACAGCGGAAGCGGGCGCCGGGGCGACCGGGTGAGCCGTCGGCAGCCAGCCGTGCATGGGGAACATACCGGCCTTGGTGCCAAAGCCCAGAATGACCAGGAAAGTGATGATCAGCACCAGCGAGGAGGGCGTGCCGTTTACCACGCCGCCCGCCACAAAGTTGACGGTGCCCAGCTCATTCTGGAACACAAAGATGCCCAGCAGACCCAGCATGGCGCCGAAGATGGAGTAGATCAGGTACTTGCTGCCCGCAGCGACCGCCTGAGGCGTACGCTCGTGCACCACCATGGGCACGGAGAGCAATGTCATCAGCTCATAGAACACATACAGCGTGATCATGGAGCCGGCGCAGCACTGACCGATGAGGGCGGACAGCACCGTCATATAGAACATCTGATACAGCCTTTCGCGGGCGGGATCGTCATGCTCCATATACTCAAGGGCAAACACGCTGCCCACCAGCCACATGGCGCTCATCAGCACCGCAAACAGGCAGCCCACGGTATCCACCTTGAAGAAAACCGCCAGAGTGGGCGTCAGGTTGAGCAGCACCAGTTCGGTGCCGCAGCCAAAGCACATGCCAATGGTCAGGGCCAGCTCAACGCCCAGCGCGGCGCAGTTGCACAGACCGCGCAGACGGCGGTCTTCCCTCAGGGCCGGCAGCAGATAGATGGCCAGTCCGGAAAGCGCAGGCCAGAATACCGCAAGGATCACCAACAGATTCATACTCGTTTCTCCTTTATGTCTAACTCATTGAAGGTTACACGATCGCCTGAAGCGCCGTCTGCAGAATGGGCAGCAGCGTTTGAGACATCAGGCCGAAGACCACATTGACCGCAAGCAGCACCGCCAGCGCCGCGGTAGTCAGCCGGCTGCCCTTGACACGCTGTTCCTTCATGCCCTCGCGGGGGCTGAAGAAGGAAGAAGCCGTGCCGAGGAAGTAAGCGGCATTGAGCAGTGTCGACACCACCATGGCCGCCAGCGTCAGCGCAAGCCGCCAGCCGCCGCAGGCAATGGCCGCCTCCGCCATGGTCACCTTGGTGATAAAGACCGACAGCAGCGGCACACCCACCAGGTTGGCACCGCCTACCGCGAAACAGACCGCCGCCAGCGGCGAGCGGTAGAACACGCCGCGCAGGTCCCTTCGCTGATGCGTGCCGCCCGAAGCCTCGTCCAGCACGCTGCCGGACAGGAACAGCAGGGATTTGGTCATGGAGTGCGCCAGCAGGTGCCACAGCGCCGCCAGCATGCCCAGCTCGTTGCCCAGACCCAGCGCCATGTAGATGTAGCCGATCTGAGCGATGGAAGAGTAGGCCGTCATCATACGCGTCGTGCGGGAACGTACCGCCTTGACCGAGCCCATGATCATGCCCGCGCAGCCCATCACCAGAATGACGTTCAGAATGCCCGTTTGTCTGACCAGCTCAAAGCCGATGACACGGGTATAGATCTTGATAAGAAGGAAAATATAGCTCTTGCTGATCACGCTGGACAAAAGTGCCGAAGCCGTGGGCAGCGCATTGGGATAGGCACCGGGCAGCCACTTTTCAAAGGGATACAGGCCGCTCTTCATGCCAAGACCCAGGGTGATGAGCAGCAGCGCCATCAGCAGCGGCACACGGTACTGACCATTCAGGTCCAGCGTCGCCAGCGTTTCACGCAGCGGCACCATGAGCAATTGCCCCGTGATGATGTACAGCAGCACCACGCCCAGCAAGAACATCGAAGAACCGATCAGGTTCATGATCAGGTAGCGCGCGCCGCCCGCCAGGCTGCGGCCGTTCTGACGGGACATCGTCAATCCCGCCGCCGCCAGCGTGTTGATCTCAATAAAAACATAGGCGGTAAACAGGTCGTTGGTATACACCAGCGCCAGCATGGCCAACGTTGCCAGATCGCACAGGATGCAGAAAAGGGCGGATTTGCTCTTTTCCACGCCCACCGTGCTGCGCTTCATGCCGGCCAGCACCGCCAGCAGGATGACGGTCAGCAGCACCTGCGCCGCCAGCGCCTCGGCCACGCCCACGCGGATCTCATTGCCCCACGGAGCGGCAAAATGACCCATGCGGAAGGCAAAGCTTTCACCCGTGCGCAGCACATCGGCCAGCGTAAAGGCGTTCAGCACCCAGTCCGCGCCCAGAATGAACACCGTCATCATGCGCGCTTTTTTGCCGCTCAGCACAGAGGATATGACCGTGCAGATGAGCGTCAGCAAAATGCAGAAGAAGGGAAAATTCTGTACAAACCGCATCAGACTTCCTCCTCTCCGGCCAGACGGATGATCTCATCGATATCCATCGTGTGATAACGGGCGTACAGGCGCACCGCCAGTGCCAGCGACAGCGCGCTGACCGATACCGATACCACAATGCCCGTCAGCACCAGTCCCGCGGGAATGGGGTTGATATAGGCTTCCATCGCCTGCACACCGTCCGCCACGATGGGGGCGGCACGGCCGGTGATGTAGCCCTGACAGGCCAGAAACAGGTAGGCTGCCGAATCCATGATGTCCATGCCGATGATCTTTTTGAACAGATTGCGGGAGAACAGCAGCATGGCAAAGCCAATGCAGATCAGCGCCACCGAGGCGACCTCGGGGAAATTGCCCGTCAGACGTTCCCAGATGCCCATCACAGCTCCCCCTTTCTGAACATGGCATAGAAGCAGTACATCGTGCAGGTCACGATAAAGCCGACGCAGATGTTCAGCACCAGGATGAGGCCGCTGGACAGGATCGCGCCCGGGGTTCCCAGCGGAATGATGCTTTCAATGTGATTGGCTCCCGTGTAGAAGGAATAGCACTTGCTCAGCGCGTAGGTGAGCAGGCTCAGCAGCACCACCCGCTGATAGGTCTTGTAGGTAAAAAAGCGGCGGATATCATCAAAGCCGAAGGCAATGGCCCACAGCGTCAGGCCCGCGCCCATGATGGCGCCGCCCGAGAAGCCGCCGCCGGGCGACAGGTGACCGTTCAGAACAATGTACACGCCAAAGAGCAGGATGACCGGCACCAGAATGCGCGCCGAGCCCTGCAGGATGCTGTCGTGCTGCGGCTCATAGAAGTTGTCGCTGTGCGGGGCACGCACGGCCTCCGCCGCCAGCGGGCTCCATTTTTCGGATTCTTCATCCCGGCGCAGCAGCAGCAGTACCACGATCGCCGCCGTAAACAGCACCGTGCTTTCGCCCAAAGTATCAAAGGCACGGTAATCCAGGATCATACCGGTCACAATGTTGACGGCGCCGGTCTCCTGCAATCCCTGCTCGATGTACCGTCTGGAAACATCGTTGTTGATGGGGTGCTCGGCACTGCCAAAGCCGGGCAGGAAGCTGACGGTGTACAGCATCACCGCCAAAAACACTAGCATGATCAGCGTGCAAAGCAGCTTGTACAGCCCTCTTGCCTGCTTTTCGCCGCCCGAGCGGTTCCATCTGCGCAGAAGACCCTCCACGCGCTGTTCCTCGCTGTGCTCCGCCTCATAACGCCGCTGTTCCTCGGCATTGTAGGTGTAAAAGTCCTGTCCAGCCTCCGCGGTCTCCTGCTCGGACATGTGCCTGTCCAGCGGTTCCTGCGTCAGCCGGTCCAGAAGCTGCTTCAAAACCGAACGGGAATCGTCACTCATGCGTTTCATCCTCCCCGTTCTTGTCTTTTTTCTTTTTCAGTTCGTTGCGCGCATCGATGGCGTGGATCTTTTTCAGCGCCAGGATCATCAGAAGGCCCGTAATGCCCGCGCCCACCGCGGCCTCGGTAATGGCCAGATCGGGCGACTCCATGAAGATCCACACAATGCTCATCAGAAGGGAAAAGCTCATATAAATGATGACCGATACCAGCAGGTTATCGCTCAGCGCGGTCGCCGCGGCGCAGATCACCAGCAGGATCAGCAGCAGCTGCATAAAACCCATTATGCTTCCTCCCCCTTTTCTTCTTCATTCAGCGTTTTTGTATGCACGGTCATTTCCTTATCACGCTGCTCATTGGTCTCAATTTCCAGCCGGCACAGCAGATGGCTGCACACGGGACCGGAGACCCACATCAGCGCCACGATCAAAATCAGCTTGACCGCCGTAAAAACATCCGGCGCGCTGACGGCCAGTCCCAGCAGGCACAGGCCCACACCCAGCGTATCCCCAATGGCCGCCGCGTGCATGCGAGTAGCCGCATAGCGGAAGCGGAACACGCCCAGTACGCTCACGCCCAGGCAAAACAACCCCATCACCAGCAGCACCGCTGTCAGGGCAAAACGCACAGCTTCCATCAGCGATCTTCCTCCCCGTCTTTCTGCTGCTCCTGATGGCGGCGTTCACGGTACAAGCCGGTATACACCTTGCACAGCAGCACCACCGCCAGAAAACTGATCATGGCGTACACCAGGCCCACATCAGCCAGATAGCCCTCGCCCAGCATCACGCACAGCACACCCACCATGATGATGGTCAGCGTCGACAGCATGTTGATGGCAATGATGCGGTCGGATACCCGCGGTCCCAGCACACAGCGAACCAGGCAGCACAGTGCCAGCACGCCCAGCACCACCAGAGCGCCCGTCAAAAGCAATTGAAGCGCGTCACTCATGCCCGGTCCTCCTTCTTTTCTTCCTGTTCCATGGCGCACAGTGCCTGCACAAAGGCGCCGTCCGTCAGACCGCTCATCATCTCTTTATCCAGGCAGTGCACCACATACTCGCCGTTTTCCAGGCTGCAGGTGATGGTGCCGGGCGTCAGCGTGATGGAATCGGCCAGTGCCACCCGCGCCGCCTCGCTCTTGAGCGGTGTGGTAAAGCGCACCAGCTGCGGCTCCACTTCGGCCCCGGGCGACAGGATGCGGCGCATCACCGCCACATTGGCGCTTACGATCTCTTTGATAAGCAGCGCCCCATAGCGGCACAGCTGCCCCAGACGGCGCAGCAGCGCCAGGTCCTTCTTCGGCCGCCAGCCAAAGAAGGCGCACACAAATGCGTAAAGCACCGCCGCCAGCACCACACCGAAAACGCCGATCTCCGTCGTCCAGCGGCCGTTCAGCAGCACCCACAGGGCAAAAAATACAATAAACATAATCCCTCCGTTTTCCGTCCGCGGTTTTTTTGTTCCCCCGGACCGGGATACTTACCCGATTGTCCATTTTATTCCCATCGGGAACGAATGTCAATTCCATTCATAAAATAAACTACCTATATTATACTCATTTATACTCCGCTGTTTCCGTCCCTCTTTCCAAATGCAAACCGGCCCCGAAGCTGTTGCTGCTTCAGGGCCGGTTTTATGTGCCGCTGTTTTCAGTAAACGCGTTCAAAAGCTGCCCAAGGACCGTTTCAATGCGGCCACCCGGCAGGCACGGGCATACGCCAGGGTCAGGTAATCGACCGGCGTCATCTGCGCATACCGGTCATTGTCATGCCGCCCGGGCTTGCTGACGCGCTTGAGCTCAAAGGTCAGGGGACCCTCATAGCCGCATCGGTTCAGGCGGGACGCGATGTCCTGCCAGCTGCCAATGCCGTCAAAGGGCAAAAGGTGCAGGTCATCCAGCCAGGTGATCTTTCCGTCAAAATCACGGATGCCCAGATTGTCATTGAGGTGCGTGGCAATCAGGCGGTCGCCGTACAAAGCCAGCATGTCCTTGCTGTGGTTATAACACATTTCGTGACCGGAATCCCAGCAGAAGCCCACAGCCGCGTTTCCTTTGAAGTGCGCCATCAGCGCCGCCAGATACTCCTCGCCCTCGGTGTTTTCAAAGGCGATCTTCACCCCGAGCTTTTCGGCTTCCCGCACGATCTGCTCAAAATGGTCCAGTCCCTGCGGGGTCGGGGTATGCTTTTCAAAGCCGATGAAGGTGTGCGCCACCATGATGGGCACACCGCACTCGGCGCACGCCCGCAGGCAGTCGATCTGCTCACGGATGACCTGCGGTGTTCTCTCCGTTTCCTCCCATAGGTCACAGATGTACTTGAAGGGCGCGTGGATGGATTGAAAAAGCAGGCCTTCTTCCTTTCCCACACGGCAAAGCGTCTGCGCTTCCTCCCGGCTGCCCCAGCCATAGAAGAACCCCTCGAAGCCGATGGACGCAAGGGTTCGCACCTGCTCGACATAATCCAATGAAAAATCCCTGGTAAGGCCAAGGCACAACCGTATCTTTTCCATATGTTCCCCTCCCGGCGGACGCCTGTTTTTCCTTCCTGCATTCTATTGTATCGGGCCGGCAAAACCGTGTCAATCATTCCGCCGCCGCAAGCCGAAAAAAGAGGCGGACACCCCCGGCATCCGCCCCCTGAATTTACTTCTTTTGCCACACGGTCTTGCCGCCCACGATGGTCGCCGTGACCTCCATGGCCTCATCCAGCAGCACCAGGTCGGCATCAAAGCCTTGTTTGATCTTTCCGCGGCAGTCTCCCATCCGCATGGCTTCGGCGGGGTTGGCCGTCAGGATCGGCAGCACCTTTTCCAGCGGCTCGCCGGTAAAGCGCAGCAGGTTGCGCAGCCCCTGCGCCGCCGTCAGGGTCGAACCGGCCCGCACATCCGTTTCGGTCAGGCGTGCGTCGCCGTCCTTCACGGTCACATCATTGACGCCCAGCTTGTACTTGCCGTCCGGCAGACCGGCAGCCATGATGCTGTCCGTCACCGCCATCACGCGGTCATAGCCCTTGCACTTGAGCAGCATGCGTACCGTGCCGGGATGCAGATGCCGTCCGTCACAGATGGCCTCGCACCAGCAATCGCTTTCCAGCGCCGCGCCCATGATGGCCGGTTCATGCTGATGAAAGAGGCGCATCGCGTTGAAGGTATGCGTCACGCAGCGGGCACCCGCCTCAATCGCCGCCCGGGCGGTATCATAGTCGGCGCCGCTGTGACCGATGGATATAACGATCTCCTGCGACAATTCGCGGATCATGTCGATCACGCCGGGCACCTCGGGCGACACCGTCATATAGCGGATCACACCCGGATACTTTTGCAGCCAGGAGCGCACCAGCGCCGCGTCGCCCTCACGAAGCAGATATTCGGGCATGGCGCCCTTGTACTGTGACGAAAGGAAAGGGCCTTCCAGATGCACGCCCATCAGGCGCGCGCCAAGGCCGTTATCACCCATGACCGTCTGCGCGTCCCGCAGACACTGCTCGGTCACCTCGGGCGTATCCGTCAGCACGCTGACATGAAAGGAGGTGACGCCCTGCGCGGCAAAGAACGCCGCCAGACGGCGCAGTCCCTCCACGCCGGCGGCATTAACGTCCACGTGGACGGCGCCGTGCGTATGGACATCGATCAGACCGGGAATGACCCGGCTTCCGGCGGCTTCAAGGACGGCGGTATTCTCCGGCACGGCCTCAAAATGCCCGATCGCTTCAATGCGTCCATCCCGGCACAGCACGTCTGTCTGTTCCACCGCGCCGTCTGTGTACACAAGACCGCCGCGAATCAACAGCTGCTCCATGTTATTTTCCTCCTCAGAAGGGCTGTTTGGCCGCGTTGGCGTTGACATAGATGCGGGCATCGGGGTGACGCTGCAGCAGCGTGGCGGGGAAATGAGCGCTCACCTCGCCGTAAGCCGCCTGACGCACCACGGAGCGGTGCCAGTCACGGAAAACACCCAGACGCACCTTGCGCGCGCCGAGAATTTCCGCCATGCCGATGGTGATGCACAGGCGGGGCATGGCGTCGATGGCGCCGTTCATGTCGCCGATGGCATTGGCGGTGCGGGTCTCGCGGCTGATTTCCAGCACGCGGGTGGGCAGGGCGGCAAACTGCTCGGGCGTCAGTTCATCCTGCGCCTCGTTGAACGCCAGATGACCGTTGATGCCGATGCCGCCAAAGGCGATGTCAACGCCGCCCAGCTGTTCAATGACCCTGGCGATACGTCCGGGATCCTTGGGATCGGGGAAGATGCGCTGCTCGGGCGGCATCACCAATTCGGGATCGATGCGGTCGTACACGTTTCTGTCCATGAAGCCATGGAAGGAGATGGGCAGCGAATGATCGATGTACTCCCGGTCATCGGTCAGATATTCATCCATGTTGATGAACCAGCAGTTTTTGAGGGAAATGCGCTGCTCATTGACAAGGCGCACAAAGATGGGATACTGCCCCACCGGACCCACCGGGCAGATGAACACCGTTCTTCTGCCGGCTTCGTTGTTCTTTTTGATCTCGGCGATCATTTCCAGCGCCATCTCGTAAAAGACCTCGCCGGAATCCCCCAGCACCATCAGCGGCACACGGGCGTTTTTGCCAAGCTCCTCCGCGGGAATCTGGTAATAGCTCATATTCATTCTGTTCATCACCTTTCTGTGATATTGTTTCAAAACAGTCTTTCCACGCCAAGCTCCCGGATCATGTCCACGATCTCCCTGGTGCGGCCGCACCCGAACTTTTTGAGCAGACCGCTGATCTGGGTCTTGACGGTCACCACTTCCACACACCGCGCCTCGGCGATCTCACGGATCTTGTAGCCGTCCAACAGAAAGCGCACCAGCGCCCTTTCCGCCGGCGTCAGCTGCGCGACGTTGTTGATAAAAAACAGCAGGCTTTGCTCAGAGCGGCGAAGGCGGCTGTATTCCCGCATCACCGTGTTCTGGATGCGGGCATCCATCATGGGCTTGCCGTTATAAGCCGCTCGGATGTGCTGCAGCAGCTCCTGCTCGGGACAGCCCTTGACGATGTAATCCACCGCCCCGGCGCCCATGGCTTCAATGATCAGCTCATCCGTCTCATGCGCCGTCAGAAAAATGATCTTCGCCTGCGGGCAATCATCCAGAATATGCTCGGCGGCTTCCACGCCGGCGTTCAGATGCTCCATCTCGATATCCATCAAAAGGATATCAAAATCGACCGATGCCGCCAGACGCTCCGCCTCGGCGCCGCAGGAAGCCAGACCGACGACCTGCATATCGGCTTCCGCCGAAAGCGTTTCCGCCAGGTCCTCCCGGAGAAGATCGAAATCCTCCGCGATGATCACTCGAATCGGCATACGTTCCCTCCTCACCGTCTTATTTCAAGGCGAAGCATATCATTTGGATGTCGGATTGTATTTGGGCAGCTGAATGGTAAAGCACGTGCCGTGCCCCAGCTCTGTCTCCACCCGCAAAAGGCCAAGGTGACTTTTTACGATCTGACGCACGTAGTACAACCCCATGCCCCAGTTGAAGTTGGCGTTCTTGCTGGACCAGAAGGGCTCAAAAATATGCCTCCGCTGCGCCTTGGACATGCCGTAGCCGTGATCGCGGATCTCGATGACCGTCCACTGCCTCTCCTGCCGGGCGGTCACCAGCACGGGGGCCTCCGTCCGTTTGGCCATCACCTGCGCCTCCCAGCCGTTGAGCATCAGGTTGTAGATTGCCTCGGTAAAATGGCTGTGATCGCACAGCACGGTAATGTCCTGCGGGATATCGATCTGCACCGCGGCATCGGGGTATTTTTTCCGTATTCTTTCCGCCGCCAGGGCGCAGGGTTCCGCCAAAGCCTACGGCACCAGCGAGATGGAATTGGTGCGGATGCCGCGGTACAATTCCTCCATACGGCCAATCATGTAATCATTGTTCTGGGCCAGCTGACGGTGGTAGAGCCGCAGCGTTTCCTTATCCGGCTCGTCTGCCTCCAATTCGGCACCGATTCTTTTGAGCAGCACACGGTTGGCCAGCAGCTGGTTTTTGACCGAGTGCACAAACACGCTGGCACCCTTGCTTGTAGCGTCAAACTTGCGGCGGATGGCTTTTTCTTCCTGACCCTCCAGAATGCTGTCGCGGGCATATCGCAGCGTGCAGACGATGCCGGAGATGGCCGACACCATAAACAGCACAAAAATGAACGCGTACATGACCGGGTTGAGGGCGGGGTTGAGGTACCACAAGCCCTGCTGCGCGCCCATGTATTCGTTTCGGTAAAACAGATAGACCTGTGCCGGGTCCTGCGGACAATAGACCGCATAGAGCGCGATCAGACCAATGACCATCAGCAGGCGGCCGCCAAACTGCCGCTTGTAGAACCGCATGGTGGTATCGTGAAGCTCCAAAGCCATCAGCAGCACCGCCAGCAGCAGATACAGCACGATCCAGGCGAGCGAAGCATTGACCAGCAGCATGATCATGCCGCTGCTCAAGCCCACCAGCCCTTCAAACACCGTGGGATAATACACCACCATGGACAGGACGGGCAGCACTGCCGCCAGGGCATACAGCCATGGGCGGCGTTTTACATTGGCGCGCTGGCTGTAATAGAGCGCCAGCCACAGGGCCAGCATGGGAAACAGATACCGTCCCAATGCCATGATATAACCCATGCGCCCCAAAGTAAACAGCAAATACTGAAACCAGGTGCGAACCTGCCGCACGCCAAACAGCATACGCAGGATCTATTGGCCGAAACCGCCCTTTTTGGAGATATAGACCAGCATCATGAACCAGAATTCCGCCAGGCTCAGATCCATGCTGACGATCAGCGCGGTCTCCCGGTCCCGGCGGGCAAAGAGCAATATCGCCGCCGAAATTACCAGCAAAACAATAATTCCAACCGCCATTCGGTCCGTCTCCGCATTCTTTCATAAATTGCGTAAGCGCGCCCGCGGGGCAGCCGACTCCCTCCTGCGGGAATCAACCGCAAAAGCAGCCCGGAGGACCGGGCTGCGAAAAAGCGAGGTTTTTCGGTCAGCGAAGGATTACTGAGCGGCTTCGACCATCACGTCGAACAGCACGTAATCAGACACGGGCACTTCCTTCTCCACGGCGCCGGAGGCGATGAAAGCATCCTGCTGAACCTTGTAGTAACCTTCGATGGTGCCGTCCTGAGCGCCGGCCACGATCTCAGCGCTGGCGGGCCAGGCAGCATCGCCGGTCTGGGACAGGGCGACATCCAGATCGGTACCGCACTGCTGGGCAACCCAAGTGGCAACGTCGTTGAAGTTGTCGGGGTTGGAGCCGTAATCCATGGCCTTGTACAGGGCGCGGCAGAAGCGGACCACGGTGTCACGGTTGTTCTCGTAGTAGCCGTTCAGCACGATCCAGGAAGCGGGAGAAACGCTGCGGTGAGCGAAGGAGACGTTGGTGCACAGCACGTCGATATCAGAATCCTGAGCACGCATGATGCCGGTGTTGGGGGACCAGGCGGCGCAGGCGTCGATGGACTTGGACAGCATGGCGGTCACCAGGGCGGAAGCTTCCATCTCATAAGCCTGAATGTCATCCATGGTCAGGCCGACTTCTTCCAGAGCGTACTGCAGGATCATTTCGGAAGAAGTACCGGAAGCGTAACCAACCTTCTTGCCCTTCAGATCGGCATAGGTGTTGATGCCGGCAGACTTGCGGGCCAGAACGGCGTCAGCATTGCCCAGCTGGCTGAGCATGAAGATCTTGGCGCGGCCGTTGATGCACAGCTTGTGGGCGCCGGGTCCGATGTAACCCATATCGATGGAGCCGGATTCCATGGCGGCGATGATGGTGGGGCCGTCGGCGAATTCAACCAGGTTGACGGTCAGGCCTTCTTCTTCAAAGAAGCCCTTGTTGATGCCGGTCACAACGGACCAGAGGCTGGCGTAGTTGGGCATGTAGGCGATCTGCAGGGTTTCGGCGGAAGCGAGACCGACGCCGAGGAGCATCAGCAGGGCCAGAGCCAGAGCTACCATTTTTTTCATTGGGGTATCCTCCTTATTTATTTAAGCGGTCGGGCCGCTTAATATCAACAATTACTTGCGGACCTCCAGGTACTCCTGATAGACCTGGCTCCAGATATGGTTCTTGAGGGCGATGAATTCGGGGGTCATCTTGGTTTCCTGCGTGCGGGGATAGGGAATGTCAACGTCCACGATCTCCTTGATGCGGCCGGGGCGGGCACTCATGATGATGACACGCTGTGCCAGAATGATGGCCTCATCCACGTCATGGGTGATGAAGAAGCAGGTCTTGTTGTGCTTTTCCCAGGTCTCCAGCAGTTCGGTCTGCAGCTGGGTACGGGTCTGGGCGTCGAGGGCGCCGAAGGGTTCGTCCATCAGCAGCACTTCGGGCTCCGCCGCGTAGGCACGGGCGATGGCCACGCGCTGCTTCATGCCGCCGGACAGCTCCTTGGGGTAGCTGTCGGCAAACTTGGCCAGGTCAACCATCTCCAGGTATTCCATGGCCTTGTCCTTGGCTTCCTTGCCCTTGATGCCGCGCATTTCCAGCGCGAACATGACGTTTTTGCGCACGGTCAGCCAGGGGAAGAGGGCGTACTGCTGGAAGACCACACCGCGCTCGGTGCCGGTGCCGGTCACTTCCTTGCCATCGCAGTAGACCTTGCCGGAGGTGGGCTCCAGAAGGCCGGCGATGATGTTGAGCAGGGTGGACTTGCCGCAGCCGGAAGGACCGACCACGCAGATGAACTCGTTTTCGTGGATATCCAGGTTCACACCGTTGAGGGCGATCATTTCGCCGTTGCGGCCGTTGAACTTTTTGACAACGTTATCGATCTTGACGCGCACGGGACGCGGGTCCTGCGTCAGATTTCGCGCTTCTCCTGCCATGATGTCAGCCTCCTCTCCAGGAATTTGATCAGATTTTCAACACAGATACCGATGACGCCGATCAGAATGACGTACAGCAGCATCGGGGCGGATTCAAACGTGTTGTTCAGCGAGCGGATGCGCATGCCCAGACCGGCAATGGCGCCGGTGGACTCGGCGGCGATCAGGGTGGTCAGGGCCACGGAAGCGCCCAGACGCACAGCCGTCAGGATGAAGGGGGTGGTGGCGGGGAAGATGACGCGGACAAAAATGTCACGATCCTTGGCGCCCAGCACGCGGGCAGCCTTGATCAGCGTCTCATCCACATTGATAACGCCCTGGAACACGGTGATGCACATGGTCAGGAAGCAGGCGATCCAGATCACGATGACCTGGGGCTTGAAGCCAACGCCCGCGGCGATAACGATCAGCGGCACGTAAGCCAGCGGGGGGATGTTACGCACAAACTGGATCCAGGGCTCGATGACATAGCGTACGGGTTTGTACCACGCCATCAGGAAAGCCACGGGCACAGCGGTGACAAAGCCCAGCAGGTAACCGACAGATACGGAACGCAGCGAGGACAGGATATCGCCGATCAGCTTGCCGCGGTTCAGCATGGTCTGAATGCTGCCAAACACCTTGATGGCGTTGGGGAACGCGCGGGAAGTGGCGGGCAGGATGGACAAAATCGTCCACAGTACCAGGGCCGTCGCCAGTGAGATGAGCATCCATACCGCCTTGGGGACGCGGTCCGCGAAGCTGCCCTTCTTTTTCTTGTTAGGATTATCCGACATTGAACGTCTCTCCCTTTTTCGCCGCGCGCATCAAATGAAAAATGTTCTTTTCTTTTTTACGCGTCAGCCATCCAATAATATGCCATTATTCTACCATTTGATACACATCCGCGGTAGTATGAAATTTT